>NZ_JCACVY010000026.1:0-33986 GCF_058833935.1 Roseomonas sp. TS2
CCGCCAGCGCGCGTGGTAGGGGATGCGCAGGTCCGGGTAGTTCTGCCGGATGGTCTCCGTCACGTAGTCGGCCGCCGCCGGCAGGCGCGTGGGGTGGAAGGTGAAGTGCGGCAGCGCGTCGCGCTCGGCCAGGGCGAGGAGTGCGTGGCAGCGGGCGCGGATCGTCTCCGGCCGGCGCAGCAGGGCCAGCGCACCGCTCACAGCGCGCGGCCCTTGGGCACGGCCAGTTCCGCCGCGTCCGGCACGGCGGGGGAGAAATAGCCGGCCGCCTTCTTGGCATCCATCTCCACCCGCGCATCGGCCGGGATCAGTTCGTCGGGGATCGGGATGCGCTCCACCACATCGATGCCGCTGGCGGTGATCGGCGCGAACTTCATGTTGCTCATCGACACCAGCCGGTCGATGCGGGCGATGCCGAGCCAGTGCAGCACATCCGGCATCAGCTCCTGGAAGCGCATGTCCTGCACGCCGGCCACGCATTCGGTGCGCTGGAAGTACTGCTCCGCCCGGTCGCCGCCCTCCTGCCGCTTGCGCGCGTTGTAGACAAGGAACTTCGTCACCTCGCCCAGCGCCCGCCCCTCCTTGCGGTTGTAGACGATGACGCCGACGCCGCCCTCCTGCGCCATGCCGATGCAGGCCTCGATGCCATGCGCCAGATAGGGCCGGCAGGTGCAGATGTCGGAGCCGAACACGTCGGAGCCGTTGCACTCGTCATGGATGCGGCAGGCGATGCGCGTCTCCGCCTGGCCGAGCTTCGCCGTGTCGCCGAAGAGATAGACCGACATGCTGCCGATGGGGGGCAGGAACACCCGCAGGTCGGGCCGCGTCACCAGCTCGGGGAACATGCCGCCGGTCTGCTCGAACAGGTTGCGTCGCAGCGCGGTCTCATCGATGCCGAAGCGGGCGGCGATGCCGGGCAGCCACCACACCGGCTCGATGGCGATCTTGGTGACGCGCACATCACCATTGCCCAGCAGCACCGCGCCATCCGGCGCCAGTCGCCCGGCCCGCACCGCATCGGCCAGCTCCGGCATGTTGATGTGCGCGCGGGTGACGGCGATGCTGGGGCGGATGTCCAGCCCCGCCGCGAGCTGCTCCGCGTAGAGTTCCGGCACCATATGCCCGAAGGGGTCGAGCGAGACGATCTTCGCGGGGTCCCCCCAGGCCGGGAAGGGGCCGATCGGCTGGGCCGGGCGGGTGTCGCGGAAATCCGGCCGGTGGTCGGCGCGGAGCTGCCCCGAGGCCACCGCCAGCGCCCGGTACAGCGCATAGGAGCCCGCATGGGTGCCGATGGCGTTGCGCGCCGCGGGGTCCTGCGTGGTGGCGATGACGGGGCCACGCCGCGCCGGCTCGGCCGCACCCCAGTGGAGAGGAGGAGACTTGGCGCCGCCGCGCTGCGGATGGGAGGTCAGGATGATCGGGCGCGGGGCGGTGCCCTTGCCGTCGCGCAGTCGGTTCAGGCCGGTCATCGTCGCGCTACGCCTCGCTCTGTGCGGCACCGGCGGGCCGCGCCCGGCGGGGCGGCTTGGTGCGTCGGCGATATGACGCTAGAAGAAAGCTGACCAAATGGTCAATAATTTCCCAAGGCCCCCGATTGGCCCATTTGCAAGGCAGCAGGCCGGAATTCTGATCATGACGCAGGCAGGGAATGCACAGGCGGGGCCACGTGCCCGCCAGCGCCAGGCGCGCATCGCGCAGATCCTGGCCGGGGCCGAGCGCGTCTTCGCCGAGGCGGGCTTCGAGGGGGCCAGCATGTCGGAGCTCGCCGCCGCCGCCGGCCTGCCCAAGGCCAACCTGCACTACTACTTCGGCACCAAGGAGGCGCTCTACACCACCCTGCTCGACAGCATTCTCGCCCTCTGGCTCTCGGCCACAGACAGCATCCGCCCCGAGGTGGAACCGGCCGAGGCGCTCACCGCCTATATCCGCGCCAAGATGCGCTGGTCGCGCGAGCGGCCGCAGGCTTCCCGCGTCTTCGCCAACGAGGTGCTGCACGGCGCGCCCTATCTGCGCAGCCACCTAGCCGGGCCGCTGCGCGCGCTGGTGCAGGAAAAGTCGGCGGTGCTGGAGGGCTGGATCGCGGCGGGCCGCATGGCGCCGGTGGACCCGCCCCACCTGTTCTTCAGCATCTGGGCGATGACCCAGACCTATGCCGATTTTGGCGCCCAGATCGGCGCCGTGCTGGACCTGCCGGAGCCGGACGCCGACTGCTTCGCCCGCGGCACCGACACCATCCTGCAGCTGGTGTTGCGCGGCTGCGGACTGGAGCCGCCTGGACGCTGAGGGCGGCGCCCTGGCCTTGCCCTGCCGCGCTCCACCCGCCACCCTGGCCGCGAAACGAAATCCCCGGGGAGGGACCCAGATGACGGCAGGACTTTTCGACCTGACGGGGCGCCGCGCGCTGCTGACCGGCTCCAGCCAGGGCATCGGGCTGGCGCTGGCGCGCGGCCTGGCCGAGGCCGGCGCGCAGGTGGTGCTGAATGGCCGCGACCCGGCGAAGCTGGAGGCCGCCCGCGCGGGCCTCGCCGCCTCGGGGCTCGCCGCCGAGGTCGCGGCCTTCGACGTGACCGAGGCGGCGGCGGCCGAGGCGGCGCTGGCGGAGATCGAGGCGCGGCTCGGCCCGGTGGACATCCTGGTGAACAATGCCGGCATCACCCGCCGCATGCCGGCGCTCGACGTGCCGCCGGCGGTCTGGCACGAGATCCTGCGCACCAACCTCGACGGGGTGTTCTTCGTGGCCCAGGCCGCCGCGCGGCGCATGACGGCGCGCGGGCGCGGCAAGATCATCAACATCGCCTCGGTGCAGAGCGACCTGGCGCGGCCCGGCACCGCCCCCTACGCCACCAGCAAGGGCGGTGTGCGGATGCTGACCCGCGCCCTCTGCGCCGAGTGGGCGGCCCGCGGCGTGCAGGTGAACGCCATCGCCCCCGGCTACTTCGCCACGGAGCTGACGCGGCCGCTGGTGGAGGATGCAGAGTTTACCGCCTGGCTCAGCCGCCGCACGCCGGCCGGCCGCTGGGGCCGGGTGGAGGAGCTGGTGGGCGCCTGCGTCTTCCTGGCGGCGCCGGCCTCGGACTTCGTCAACGGGCAGATGCTCTACGTGGATGGCGGCATGACGGCGGTGGTCTGAAGAGCGGCGGGCCGCCAGGGCCGGAAGGCCGCTGCATCCCGGCTTGCCGCCGGGATGATTTCTCCGCACGCTCCGGCGGATACGGCTTCCTGCCATCTTCGTCCTCGCTCCCGGATCACCCGATGCCCCGCAAGATCATAGTGCTCGACCCGATCACGGCCGAAACCGCGCGGCGGATGCGTGCGCTGCTGCCGGCCGGCCTGGAACTCGACTACGCGCGCAGCCGCGACCCGGCCCATCTGCGGGAGATCGTGTCCGATGCCGAGTTCCTGGTCTCCGGCCAGATCGCGGTGGACGCCGCGCTGCTGGCCGCGGCGGGCCGGGCCAGGCTGCTGCACAAATGGGGCGTGGGCGTCGACAATTTCGATCTGGCGGCGGCCAGGGCGCGCGGCATCACCGTGGCCCGCACCACCGGCAGCAATGCCGTGCCGGTGGCCGAGTTCACCCTGGGCCTGATGATCGCCCTGCTGCGCAACCTGGCCTTCGGCCATGCCACGCTGCGCGCCGGCGCGTGGCGCACCACCACCCTGCCCAAGCCCAGCTTCATGCTCACCGGCAAGACGGTGGGGATCATCGGCTATGGCGCGATCGGGCAGAATGTCGCGCGCCTGCTGAAGCCTTTCGGCTGCCGCATCCTCTACAACAAGACCCGCCGCCTGGACCCCGCGGAGGAGGCCGCGCAGGATGTGCGCTTCGCCAGCGTTCCGGAGGTGCTGGCCGAGAGCGACGTCGTCTCGCTGCACTGCCCGATGACGCCGGAGACCGCCGGGATGATCGACCGGGCCGCGCTGCGGTCCATGAAGCGCAGCGCCGTGCTCATCAACGTCGCCCGTGGCGGGGTGGTGGTGGAGGCCGACCTCGTCGCCGCGCTCGAGGCCGGCGAGATCCTGGGCGCCGCGACCGATGTCTACGAGACGGAGCCGACGCCGGCGGAGAACCCACTCCTGCGGTTCGACAACGTCGTGGCGACGCCGCACATCGCGGCCCTCGCCGCCGACAATTTCGAGAAGGGCATTCGCCAGATCTTTGGCAACATCGAGCGCGTCCTGCGCGGCGAGGCCGTGGCGGCGGCGGACTTCGTCTGCTGAAGCCGCCCTCTCATTCCGCCGCCAGCAGCGCCCGCACGGCGTCGGCGGGCATGGCCATGCCGTAATGGTGGCCCTGGCCTACGTCGCAGCCCAGCCTCTGCAGCAGCCGGTGCTGCGCGCCGCTCTCAACCCCTTCCGCCACCACCTCCAGGCCCAGCCCATGCGCCAGCTGGATCAGCATCTCGACGATCAGCCGGCTGCCGCCCTCCTGCTCGACATCGTCGATGAAGGATTTGTCGATCTTCAGGGAGTGGATCGGGAAGTCGCGCAGATGCACCAGCGAGGCATAGCCGGTGCCGAAATCATCCAGCGCGATCCGCAGGCCGGCATCGTGCAGGCGTTGCAGGATGTGAGTCACGGCGGGCCTCTGCGGGCCGAGGAACACGGTCTCGGTCACCTCGATCTCCAGCGCCTCGGGCGGCAGGTCGCAGGTGCGCAGCCGTTCCAGCACGCGCTCCACCAGCCCGTCCGACAGCACGTCGGCCTCGGTGACGTTCAGCCCGATCCGCGTGGGCGGAAGGCCGTCCAGCCGCCAGTTCGCCAGGTCGCGGGTGATGGCCACCAGCATCCGCATGCCGATCAGCTCGGCCGTTCCCGGCTCCTGCAAGGCCGGCCAGAACTGCGCCGGGCCGCTGACCGTGCCATCCGGCTCCAGGACCCGCATCAGCGCCTCGAAGCCCATCAGCCGGCCGCTCGTGAGGCACAGCTTCGGCTGGTAGAACGGGCGTAGCCGGTCCTCCGCCAGGGCGCGCTGCACATGGTCGATGGCCGCGCGCCGCTGCTGGAACTGCGTGGCGATGGATGGCGAGAACAGGGTGATGCGCGCCTTGCCCTGCCGGCGCCCATCGGAGAGCGCCATGTCCGCCTGCCGCAGCAGCCCGATCGGGCTTGCGGCATCGTGCGGCCAGCGGGCCACGCCGATGCTGACGGAAAGCGGCCGCCAGCTCTTCTCGCCCGGCAGGCGGGTCTGCAGGGCGGCGACCATGCGCTGCGCCATCTCGCGGATTTCCGGCAGGGTGCCGGGGTTGGGCAGCAGCAGGGCGAACTCATCGCTGCCCGTGCGCGCCGCGAAGCCTGGCTCCGCGACCAGGCGGCGCAGCCGCTGCGCGACGCCGCTCAGCACCTGGTCACCTTCCTGATGACCGTGGCGGTCGTTCAGATCCTGGAAGCCATCCAGGTCGAGCACGTACAGCGCCGCCTCATGGCCCTCCGGCATCGCGCGGAGGGCCTCGAGCCGCTCGAACAGCGCGGTGCGGTTGCCCAGGCCTGTCAGGCTGTCGGTGTGCGCCAGCTTCCGGAGGCGGCCCATCATCCGCCAGCCTTCCGTCACGTCCTGCACGATGCCGAGGACCCGCACCGGCACGCCCTGCTCCGTCTCGATTTCCGCCAATGCGCGCACACGCCGATGGCGGCCGCGGGCCGTGACGAAGTCCGCCTCGAAATCGAGCGGCCCTTCACCCTTGATGGTGGTGTCCATCATCTCCTGGATCCGGGCACGCTCATGCTCCGGATAGAACTTCAAGGCGCCCGCCAGGGAGATGGGCGTGCCGACCGGCAGGTCATGCAGCCGGTAGATGATCTCGGACCAGTAAACCTTCTGGCTTTGCAGGTCGATCTCCCAGGCGCCGAGCTGCGCCATCCGCGCTGCCTGCTGGAGCAGGCGGTTGTGCCGCTGCAATTGCAGGCCATTCTGGCGCAGCTCCATCAGCACGTCGCGCAGCCGCACCTCCTGCATCCGGTCGTGCAGCAGGGCCTGCGCGACCAGCGCGAAGCGCCGCATCGTCTCATGCTCCCCCGCTCCGGCCCGGCGCGGGCTGCCGTCCATCGCGCAGAGCACCCCGAGCGCCACGCCGTTCACGGTCAGTGGAATGCCGATATAGAAGCGTGTTCCTCCCGGCTGCACGGCCACCGGGTGATCATGGAACTGCGGATGGGACCAGGCGTCCTCGACAGCGAGCAGATCATGGCCGCGCAGCGTGGCGTCGCAGAGGGCGTTCAGCCGCGGCATCTCCCCGACACCCAGGCCCACCGAGGCACGCGCTACAGGGCGGTCCGGCCCGGCGAGGGACAGCATGGCCATGGGGCAGCGCATCGCCTCGGCGAACACGCGGATCAGGGCGTCGAACTCGGGTCCGGCGGCCTCCTCTCCGAGGCAGGGCATGCGCCGGGGATTCTCATCAGCGGCGTTCGGCGAGGCCATGGCTTCTCCCAGGACAGAGGCCGCCTGCGGCCCGGAGACACGCAGCCGCGTCGCCACTCTCACCCCGCCGGCAGGGCGGGCACGACCCGCCCATCTTCCATGGTCACGATCCTGTCCGCCATATCCAGAATGCGCGGATCATGGGTCACCATCAGGATGGGCACCTGACGCTGCCGCGCCATGCGCCGCAGCAGGGCGGCCACCTCCTGGCCGCTGGCCTTGTCCAGCGCCGCCGTGGGCTCATCGGCCAGGATCAGCCCCGGATCGCCCACCAGCGCCCGCGCGATGGCGACACGCTGCCGCTGGCCGCCCGAAAGCTGGGAAGGAGGCTTGTGCCGGTGATTCTCCAGCCCCACGGAGGCCAGCATCGCATCGGCCCGGGAGAGGCGCTCGCGCTCGGTCAGGCCGGCCTGCAACTCCAGCGCCATGGCGACATTCTGCCGGGCGTTGAGGAAGCCAAGCAGGTTGTGGTTCTGGAAGATGAACCCGATGCGCCGGCGCAGGGCGCGGCGCTGTCCCTCCCCCGCCCCGGCCAGCTCTGTCTCCAGGACCCTTGCGCGGCCGGCCTGCATGGCCCGCAGCGCGCCGATCAGGGTGAGCAGCGTCGTCTTGCCGGAACCGGAAGGGCCGGTCAGCAGCACGATCTCTCCCGGCATCACCCGCAACGCGACGTCACGCAGCACGGCCCGCCGCAGATCGCCTTCGCCGAAGGCGTAGGAGACCTCCTCCAGCACCACGGGGTCGGCCATCAGAACATGTCCGCGGGCTGCGCATCCCGCAGCTTGCGCATGGCCAGCAGGCCGGCGGCGGCGCACATGCCGAAGATCAGGCCGAACACCAGCCCGGCCCGCGACCAGCTCATGCCCAGCGGCAGGAAGGTGGCGCTGCCGACCACGTCGTAGAGCACGGCCGAGACGACGGCCCCCGGCACAAAGCCCAGCACGGCGAGCAGCAGCGCGGCGCTGAGCACCACCCGCGCCAGATAGCCATTGCTGTAGCCGATCGCCTTCAGCGTGGCGTATTCGCGGAGATGGCCGGCAATGTCGCTGAACAGGATCTGGTAGACGATGACCATGCCGACGATCAGCCCCATCAGGCTGCCGAAGGTGAAGATGAAGCCGATCGGCGTCGCTTCCTCCCAGTAGCGGCGCTCCCAGGCCACCAGCTCGGGCTGCGTCAGCACCACGACATCCTCGGGCAGAAGGGCCTTCAACCGCGCCTGCGTCGCCACGGGATCGGCGCCCGGCTGCAGGCGCAGCGCCACGAGATCGACATTGGCGACCGAGCGGTTCGGCAGGAGGCGCCGGAAATTCGTCTCGCTCAGCACCAGGTTGCCATCCGCGCCGAAGGAGGGGCCGATATCGACCAGCCCCATCACGTTCATCTGCCGCCCGCCGATCTGCACCGGCAGCGGCGTGCCCGGTTGCGCCGCGAGCAGCCGCCCCACATCGCCGAATTCCGGCCGGGAGCGGCGGTCGAACGCCACGGCGTCGGGCTGTTTCAGCCGGTCGGCCAGGGCGGCGAGGCCGTTGAAGCCCATCGCATCGCTCTCGATGTCGAAGGCCACGAGCTGGATGGCCCGCCGCGTGCCGCTCTCCGGGTTCCGCCAGGTCACCTGCGCCATGTAGACCGGCACGGATTGCCGCACTTCAGCCAGGGCCAGCGCCTGCTGCGCCCGGATGCGTGGCAGCGGCTCCGGCCGGAAGCTCGCGGTGGTGAGCGGGTTCATCAGGAAAAGCTCGGCCCGCATGGCGGAGAGCAGGGCGGTGGCTGAGTCGAACAGCGCGGCGCGGAAGCCGATCTGCATGAACACCAGCACGCAGGCGAACATCACGCCGGCCATGGCCGCCAGCAGGCGTGCCCGCTCGGCGCGGAGCTGGCGCCAGGAGAGGCGCAACGGCAGGTAGAGCGACTGCAGGAGGCTCATGGCCGGATTGCCACCTGGACCTGCATGTTGGACCGCCGCCTCAGAAGTGCTGCGCCGGCCTCGTCCAGCCTCAGGCGCACCGAGACGGTGCGGGCGTCGACCGCGGCGACGGGATCGGTTCCAGCCTGGACGGTGCGGCGCACCTGCCAGCCGATCTCCGTCAGTAGGGCGGAGAGCCGCTGCGCCTCTCCGGGCACGATGATCTCGGCCGGCTGCCCGAGCCGCAGGCGCGGCAGATCGGTCTCATAGACATCCGCCACCACCTCCATCTGGCGGAGATCGGCCAGCTCCAGCAGCCCGTCCTCGCCGATGCGGTCGCCCGGCCGGGCCTGGATGCTGAGCACCGTCCCGGCGATCGGCGCGTAGAGGCGGCTCAGTGCCAGGTCTGCCTGAGCCACCCGCAGCCGGGCCTGCGCCGCCCAGATCTGGGCCTCGGCCACGGCGAGGTCTTCCGGCCTGGCGCTGCGCAGGCGCGCGAGCACGGCTTCCGCCTCGGCCGCCTCGGCGCTGGCCCGGGCTGCCGCGAAACGGCGGCGCTCCGCCTCGGCCTGCCCGCCCGCGCCGCTGGGCACCAGCTGCTCGGCGCGGAGGGCGTCCCGACGGGCGCTGGCTTCCACCGCCCGCAGGGCTTCGAGCCGGGCGCGCTGGGCATCGATTTCCTCGGGGCGGCCCGCCGCCTGGACCAGCGCCATCTGCCGCTCCGCCTCGGCCAGGGCGGCCTCGGCTTGGCGGAACTGGGCGGTCTTCTGCTCGGCATCGGCCAGCTCAGCCAGAAGCTGGCCTTCTTCCACGGTGTCGCCCTCCACCACCAGGAGGCGGGCGAGCCGCGTGACGCTCATGCCGCCCGGCACCCCCAGGCGGCGGATGCGCGAGGCCGGCTCGACACGGCCCAGCGCTCCCACGCCCACAGGCGCTGGCGTGGTGGCCGGGGCGGGCGGCGGGTCTGCCGGCCACACCACCAGCGCCGCCAGCACCGCCGCCAGGCTGGCAGCCACGGGAACAATCCAGAAGCGTCGCTTCATACGGTGCGTCTCGACTTGGCCGATAGATAATCTGCCGTGATCCGTGCGCCAGCCCGGCGGGCCTCAGGCAAGCCCGCCGGGCCGCCCCGGTCATTGACAGCTGTCAATGACGCGCGTTGACAGCTGTCAATGAGGAAGGTGGGAAAGGCTTTGCGGCGGATCGACATTCCGATGATATACTAACGCTGAAATGCCTCTTTGCCGGAGAAAAGCGTCGGTCATGCATTCCCCTGAGGACAACGCCCCGGCGCCGGCGGCCATGGACACATTGATCAGCCAGGATGCCCAGGCTCTCAGTGCACAGCTGGCCCTGCTGCGCAACCGCATCTTCCCGCCCGTGGCCCAGAAATCGCTCCGGCGCTTCAGCAGCGGCGAAGCCGCGGCCCTCCTGCAGATCAGCGATTCCTATCTGCGGCAGCTGGCCCTCGCGGGGGAAGGCCCGGCCCCGGCCAAGAGCAGCGGCGGCCGGCGCGCCTACACGCTGGAACAGATCAACGAGCTGCGCGGGCTGCTGCGCGGCAAGGGGCGGCCGGCCCTGCCGCGCCGCCGGCCAGGAGACCATCTGCAGGTCCTGGCGGTGGCCAATTTCAAGGGCGGTTCGGGCAAGACCACCACCAGCGTCCATCTGGCCCAGTACCTGGCCTTCCAGGGGTACCGCGTGCTGGCGCTGGACCTCGACCCGCAGGCCAGCCTCTCCGCCCTGTTCGGCTACCAGCCCGAACTGGATATCGGCGAGAACGAGACGATCTACGCGGCGCTGCGCTACGACCGGCAGCAGCGCCCGCTGCGCGAGGTGATCCGGCCCACCTATATCGACGGGCTGCACATCGTCCCTGCCAACCTCGAACTGCATGAGTTCGAGCACGACACGCCCCGGCTGCTCGCCCAGTCGGAACGCTCGCGGGAGACGCTGTTCTTCACCCGCCTGACCGAAGCGCTGGCGAGCGTGGAGGCGGATTACGACGTGGTGGTGATCGATTGCCCGCCGCAGCTCGGCTTCCTCACCCTCGCCGCCTTGTGCGCCGCCACGGGCGTGCTGATCACCGTGCATCCGCAGATGCTGGACATCGCCAGCATGTGCCAGTTCCTGCTGATGACGGCCGACCTGCTCGCGGTGGTGCGGCAGGCCGGCGGCAATCTCGACTATGACTTCCTGCGCTATCTCGTCACCCGGTACGAACCGCAGGACGGGCCGCAGACGCAGGTGGTGGGGTTCCTCCGCAGCCTGTTCGGCGCGCGGGTGCTGACCAATCCGATGGTCAAATCCACCGCCATCTCCGATGCCGGCCTCACCAAGCAGACCCTCTACGAGGTGGGCCCGCAGAATTTCAGCCGCGACACCTACAACCGGGCCGCCGAGGCCCTGGACGCGGTGAATGGCGAGATCCGGCAGCTGATGCTGCAGGCCTGGGGGAGGACCAGCCGATGAAACGCAAGAACACATTGCGCGACCTGCTGAGTGCCGGGCCGGAGGCGGAGGCGGCGGCGCAGCCCACCACCGCCCGGGTGCCCTCCGGCGCGGTGCGCGCCATGGGCCTCAGCCTCGGCCACCTGCGGGAGGAGGCGCAGGCGCTGCGGGCCAGCATCGAAGCGGGCGACACGGTGGTGGAGCTGGATCCCGCCCTGGTGGAGGGCTCCTTCGTGAACGACCGCCTCGCCGCCGACAGCGAGGGGGAGTTGCGCGCGCTGGTGCAGAGCATCGCGGAATCCGGGCAGCAGGTTCCGGTGCTGGTGCGCCCCCACCCGGACAAGACAGGGCATTACCAGATCGCCTATGGCCACCGCCGGCTGATCGCGGTGCGGCGGCTGGGGGTGCGGCTGAAGGCGGTGGTCCGCGCCCTGAGCGATGCCGAGCTGGTCGTCGCCCAGGGCAAGGAGAACATCGAGCGGCGCAACCTGACCTTCATCGAGCGCGCCCTGTTCGCCGCGCATCTGGAGGCGCATGGCTTCGACCGCCCCACCCTGCACGCCGCCCTGGCCGTGCAATCGGCCGAGATGACGCGCTACCTCCAGGTGGCGCGGAGCATCCCGCGGGCCGTCATCCTGGCGATCGGCCCGGCGCCCCGGACCGGCCGGCCCCGGTGGCTGGAGTTGCAGCGCCTCTTCGCGCAACCGCAGGCGGAGGACATGGCGGCGCAGGTGGTGGCAGGTCCGGGCTTCCGCGCCCTGAGCAGCGATGCCCGCTTCCAGCGCGTCTTCGAAAGCCTGCGCCATGGCGGGGCAGCGCCGGAGGCAGGCCGCTTCTGGCACAATCCCCGGGGAGAGCCGGTGGTGCGGATCGAGCAGAGCGCCCAGGGAATGCGCCTGACCATCAATGAACGGCTGGAGCCGGAGTTCGGCACCTATGTGGCGGAGCAGCTGGAAGCCCTCTACCAGGGCTTCCGGTCCAGCCGCGAAGGACGCAAGGCGCGCTGAAGGGGTGTGGACTTTGCCGACCGGTCCTCCGGTGCAGCCCTCGTCCATCGCTGCAGGGCTGTGGACTCTGCCGACCGGCGGTTGGCGGAACGCCGCGGGAAACAGGGATTTCCGGCGCCAGGAGCACCATCCGGAGTCGCAGCCCCCCTCCACAGGGCACAGCGTGGACTCTGCCGACCATACCGTGGACTCTGCCGACCGGAGGCCACCGCGATTCAAAGGTTTAGTCGGGTTATCCCGTGGACTCTGACGGCACAGAGCAAATAGAAGAATCAAATACTTCCAAATAGCTATGGTCGGCAGAGTCCACATCGACAGCGGCGCCCGATTGCGCCAGTTTGCCGGGCAATTCGCAGCGGATGGTCATGGGCAAGGTTCATCATCTCATCGAAGCCTATGGGCGGCAGGCCACCCGTGACCTGCTGGACGGCCGGCGTGCGCCCCGCATCGTGGAGGCAGCGGCGTCCTGGTCGTCGGATGAGGAGATGGGCACCGGCTACATCCATTCCGGATGGTGCCAGACGGCGCTGCCGCACCGCCGCCCGCAGGATGACAGCGCGATCTGGAAGCTCGAGACGGACAGCATGACTCTGCTGGTCGAGCCGGGCGTCAGGCTGAAGGCGGACGGCACGCCCTGCCATGTCGGCGTGCCTTTCGGCGCCATCGCCCGGCTGATCCTGATCTACCTGCAATCCGAGGCGCTGCGGACGGGGTCGCGGGACATCCAGCTCGGCCGGTCGCTGCGCGACTTCCTGGGCCGGCTCGGGGTGTCCGTGGGCGGCAAGACCACGAAGCTGGTGCGGGAGCAGGCCGACCGCATCAGCCGCTGCCGCCTGTCCTTCCACTTCACGCGCAACGGCGCGACCGTGCTGGTCAACCAGAACATCGTCGACATCGCCATGTTCGTCGACGACCCGACGAACAGCGCGGCGGGGCAGGGGGATCTCTTCGTCGAGACGGCCCGCCTGTCGGAGAGCTTCTTCCACCAGCTGCGCCAGCACGCGGTGCCGCTGGACGAGGCGGCGATCCGGCACATCCGCAATTCCTCGATGGCGCTCGATGTCTATTGCTGGCTCGCCTACCGCCTGCATGCCCTGCAGGGCGACAAGATGGTGAGCTGGGGTGCCCTGGCAACGCAGTTCGGCGCCGGCATCCGGCTGCGCAAGCACTTCAAGGCCGCCTTCACCGAGAACCTGCAACTGGCCCAGGCGGTCTATCGCGACGCCCGGGTGACGCTGACCCCGGACGGGCTGCTGCTGCAGCCCTCGCCGCCGCCCGTGCGCAAGCTGACGCGCTGAGACGTACCGGGTCGGCAAAGTCCACACCCGGCCCGGGAAATTTCGCCTCCGACTCAGCCGTTAGCGCCACCATGGCGTTTACCGCGCAGGAGCTCCCGCTCCATACCCGAGCCGGAGGCACTGAGCGCATGCCCGACATCCGAATTTCCGACGCGGCACCATCGGCCAAGGTCGCGCCCGCCGAGGCTCCCGACATACGAAGCCTGACAACCCTGGCCGGAGCCGTCGTGGTGGTGGCGGGCCTCTATCTCGGGCGGGACGTGCTGATCCCGGTCACGCTGGCCATCCTGCTCAGCCTCGTCCTGTCTCCGCTGGTGCGGCTGCTGCGGCGGGCCAGGCTGGGTCGGGTCGGCTCGGTGATCCTGGCGGTGCTGGTCGCGATCGGTGTCCTGGTGGCGGCCGGGATCGTCATCGGCGCCCAGCTGGCGGAGCTGGCGCAGAGCCTGCCGCTCTACCAGCACAGCCTGCAGCAGAAGATCGACACCCTCCGGCAGATGACGGTGGGGCGCCTGGGCGAGGTGCTGGAACGGATCGGCGGGGAGGCCACGCGCACGGCCCCCTCCGTCGTGCCGCCCGTCACCCCGCAGGGGGGCACGGAACCGCCGCCGGTGCGGGTCGAGGTGCTGGAACCTGCCCTCACGCCGGGCCAGATGGCGACCAACCTGCTCTCGCCCCTGGCCGGGCCGCTGGCGCAGACCGGCATCGTCCTGGTGGTCACGGTGTTCATCCTGGTGCAGCGGGAAGACCTGCGCGACCGGTTGATCCGCCTGTTCGGCTCCACCGACCTGCACCGCACCACCGTGGCGATGGATGACGCCGCATACCGGCTCAGCCGCTTTTTCCTGGCGCAGCTTTCCATCAACCTGGGCTTCGGCGCCGTCATCGCCGCCGGGCTGCTGCTGATCGGCGTGCCGAGCCCGCTGCTCTGGGGGCTGCTCGCGGCGCTGCTGCGCTTCGTTCCCTATGTGGGCGCGGTGCTGGGCGCGGTGCTGCCGATCGGGGTGGCCGCGGCGGTGGATCCTGGCTGGTCCATGGCGCTCTGGACCGCGGTGCTGTTCCTCGCCATCGAGCCGTTGATCGCCCATGTGGTGGAGCCGCTGGCCTATGGCCACAGCACGGGGATGTCCCCCGTCTCGGTCGTGGTGGCGGCGATCTTCTGGAGCTGGATCTGGGGCCCGATCGGGTTGATCATCGCGACCCCGCTAACGCTGTGCCTGGTGGTCCTGGGCCGGCATGTCGACCGGCTGGAATTCCTCGACGTGCTGCTGGGCGACCGCCCGGCCCTGACGCCGGTGGAGAATTTCTACCAGCGCGCCCTTGCCGGCGACCCGGACGAGGTGCAGGAGCAGGCGGAGCTGCTGCTGCGCGAGCGCTCGCTCTGCTCCTACTACGACGAGGTGGCGCTGAAGGGCCTGGCGCTCGCCGCCAGCGATGTGCGCCGCGGGCTGGTCACGCCCGGCCAGCTCGCCCGCATCCGCGAGGCGGTGCAGGACCTCGCGGAGGGGCTGGGCGAGCTGCCGGATGTCGACCCGCCGGCCGTGCCGCCCAGCGGCAATGGCGGGCGGATCCTGCGGCTCTCCTCGGCCGAGCAGCGCCTGCCCGCGCCTGTGCCGATGAAGCTGCCGGATGCGCGGGACATCCCGCCACCCTGGCGGGCCGAGGGAGCGGTGATGTGCGTGGCCGGCCGCGGGCCACTGGACGAGATTTCCGCCCTGCTGCTGGCGCAGATCCTGGGCAAGCATGGCCTCGGCGCCCGGGTGGTGCCGCATGCGGCGGTGTCGCGGCGCGACATTGCGCGGCTGGACACCCGGGGCGCGCTGATGGTCTGCGTCTGTGTCGTGCAGATGCCGGGCGCGCCGTCGCATCTGCGCTACCTGCTGCGCCGCCTGCGGCAGGTCTTGCCGCAGACGCCGATTGTCGCCGGCATCTGGACGGGGCAGGAAGCCGGGCTTGACGAAAGGCTGCAGGACAACCTCGAAGCCCGGCACATCGTCAGGACGCTGCGGGATGCGGTGCTCGCCTGTGCCCGCGCCGCCGTGGAGGAAGCCGATCAGGACGCACGGCGTCCGGCATCTCCCTGACGGCGCGGGCCGTGGCGGGTGTCAGACGACGCCGGCGCGCAGGAGGTCGTGGATGTGGACGATGCCGACCGGCACCCTGTCCTCGACCACGAAGGCGCTGGTGATGGCGCTGTTGCTGAGCTCGGCGAGCAGGGCGGATGCCAGCATGGCGGGGTGGATGGTGCGCGGCGACCGCGTCATGATGTCGTCCACCAGGCTGTCGACGAAGCCCTGGGTGAAGGCGCGGCGCAGATCGCCGTCGGTGACGACGCCGATGAGATGCCCTGCGCCATCGAGCACGCCGGTGACGCCGAAGCGCTTGGAGGTCATCTCGACGATGGCCTCCGAGAGCCTGACCCCGGAGCGGACCAGGGGCATGTTCTCTCCGCCATGCATCAGGTCGCGCGCCTTGCGCAGCTTGGCGCCCAGCTTGCCGCCCGGATGGAACTGGCGGAAATCCTGCGCGCTGAAGCGCCGCAGCGAGAGCAGGGCGACGGCGATGGCGTCGCCCATCGCCATCTGCATGGTGGTGGAGGTGGTGGGAGCCAGACCGTTGGGGCAGGCCTCCGGCATCGCCGGCAGGATCAGCGGCACGTCGGCGGCGCTGCCGAGGGCGCTGGCGGCGCGCGAGGTGATGGCGATCAGCGGCACCCCGAAGCGCTTGCAGTAGACGATGATGTCGGACAGCTCGGGCGCCTCGCCGGACCAGGAGAGGGCGAGGACGGCGTCCTCGTGCTGGATCATGCCGAGATCGCCATGGCTGGCCTCGGCGGGGTGGACGAAGTGCGAAGGCGTGCCGGTGGAAGCCAGCGTGGCCGCGATCTTACGCCCGACATGGCCGGACTTGCCCATGCCGGTGACGATGACGCGGCCGCTCTTCGCCTGCGCCTTCTGGATGGTGCCGATGGCCTGGGTGAAGCTGTCGCCCAGCGGCCCGTCGAAGGCGGCACGCAGCGCCGCGAGGCCGCTGGTCTCGACCTCCAGCGTCTCGCGCGCGGCCTGCAAGGGGGAGGTGGCCTCCAGCGCGCTTTCCAGCGGTGCCATGTCGTCTCTCCTGCTGTTCAGGCCGTGGCCGGCCGCGCCAGGAGCGCGCGCGCGCGCTCGAGGTCATGGGGCGTGTCGACGCCGAGCGGCACCTCGGCCACCTGCATGGCGTCGATGCGCATGCCGTCCTCCAGCGCGCGCAGCTGCTCGAGCTTCTCGCGCAGCTCCAGCGTGGAGGGGGCGAGGGTGACGAAGCGCTCGAGCGCGGCGCGGCGCCAGGCATAGAGGCCGATGTGGTGGTAGAGCGGCCCCTCGCCCCAGGGCGCCGTAGCGCGGGTGAAGTAGAGGGCGCGGAAGCGCCCGCCGCCCAGCGGGCTGCCGACCATCTTGACGACGCTGGAGGCGGTGCGCTCCTCCTCCAGCACGATCGGGGCGACGGCGGTGCCGATGGCCACCTCCCTGTCGGCCAGCGGCGCGGCCGCGGCGCGCAGCGTGGCCGCGGCCACGGTGGGCAGGTCGCCCTGCAGGTTGATCACGGCGTCGAAGCGGCGGTCGGGGTCGATGCGGCCCAGCGCCTCGCAGACGCGGTCGGAGCCGGAAGGATGGCCGGCGGCGGTCATCACCGCCTGGCCGCCGGCGGCCCGCACCGCCTCGGCGATGGCCGGCGTGTCGGTGGCCACCCAGATGGGCGCGAGATCCGCCTCGACGGCGCGGTGCCAGACATGGACGATCATCGCCTCGCCATGGATGTCGGCCAGGGGCTTGTCCGGCAGGCGGGTGGCGGCGAGGCGGGCCGGGATCAGGATGACGGGGTTCATGCGGCCGTCTGCTCCGGCCGGGCCTTGGTCAGCCGGTCGATCGCCTGCAGCTCGCGCAGCAGCCCCTCGAACTGGCGCAGCGGCACCATGTTGGGGCCGTCGGAGGGCGCGCGATCGGGGTCCTGGTGGGTCTCGATGAAGAGGCCGGCGACACCGACGGCGACGGCGGCGCGCGCCAGGACGGGGACGAACTCGCGCTGCCCGCCGGAGGAGCCGCCGAGGCCGCCGGGCTGCTGCACCGAATGCGTGGCATCGAAGATGACGGGCGCGCCGGTGCGGGCCATGATCGGCAGGCCGCGGAAGTCGGAGACCAGGGTGTTGTAGCCGAAGCTGGTGCCGCGGTCGGTGAGCAGCACGTTCGGGTTGCCGGCGCCGGTCAGCTTCTCGACCACGTTCACCATGTCCCACGGCGCCAGGAACTGGCCCTTCTTGACGTTGACGGCGCGCCCCGTGGCGGCGGCGGCCAGCAGCAGGTCGGTCTGGCGGCACAGGAAGGCCGGGATCTGCAGGATGTCCACCGCCTCGGCGACGGGCGCGCACTGGGCCGCGTCATGCACGTCGGTCAGCACGGGCAGGCCCAGGCTCTCGCGGATCTCGGCGAAGATGGGGAGGGACCTCTCCATGCCCAGGCCACGCTGCGCACTGGCGCTGGTGCGGTTGGCCTTGTCGAAGCTGGTCTTGTAGACGAGGCCGATGCCGAGCCGGGTGGAGATCTCCTTCAGGGCGGAAGCCATTTCCAGTGCATGCGCCCGGCTCTCCAGCTGGCAGGGACCAGCGATCAGGGCAATCGGCAGCCTGTTGCCGAACCGCACGGAACCGGCTTCAACAATGCTGTTGGTATCCATCAGGAAATCCTCTCCGGGCGCGAAGCGCCTATCCATCCGCGCATTATAAAGCAGAATGCTGCTCACGCCGCGACCGGAGCCCGGCAACTGCATTGCTTCCATGCGGAGTTTGTGAATTTATTCCTATTTTTTGCTCGGCTCCGGCTCACTGGCGGGTTCCGATAGCCGATTCCATCCCGCGTCGATGCATCATGCGCGTTATGCGGCAGGGCTCCGGCCTCACGGAACAGGTCAGCCATGGCAGCAGGATCGTAGCATAAGAGGCACCCGTGCCGGCCCTGAGCCCGACACCCCAGGGTGCCGCTTATGGTCTCCGGGCCCGCACCAGCCCGGCCGGCAGGCTCCGGCTCAGTTCAGGCGATTATAGCTGCGGTACCAGCTGACGAACCGCGCCAGCCCTTCCTCGATCGGGGTGACCGGCGCGAAGCGGACCGCCGCCTGCAAGGCGGAAACATCGGCGTAAGTCCGTTCCACATCGCCAGGCTGCATCGGCAGCATCCGCCGCTCTGCCTTGCGACCGATGATGTTCTCCAGCACGTCGATGAAACGATCCAGCTTCACCGGCGTGTGGTTGCCGATGTTGAAGATGCGATGGGGCACGCCAGGATCGATCCGCCCCGGCTCGCCGGCCGTGGCGACACGGTCGGCGGGCGGCTGCACCACCAGGCGCCGGATCGCCTCCACCACCTCATCGATATAGGTGAAATCGCGTTCCATCCGGCCATGATTGTAGATGTCGATGGAGCGCCCGGCAAAGATCGCGTCGGTGAACTTGTAATAAGCCATGTCCGGCCTGCCCCAGGGTCCATAGACCGTGAAGAAGCGCAAGCCGGAGGCGGGAATGCGGAACAGGTGGCTGTAGGTTTGCGCCATCAGCTCGTTCGCGCGCTTGGTCGCGGCGTAGAGCGAGACCGGCCGATCCACCGGGTCGCTTTCGGAGAATGGCACCTTGCTGTTGCTGCCGTAGACCGAGGAGGAGGACGCGTAGACCAGGTGGCGCACCGGAAAAGCCCGGCAGGCTTCCAGGACCGACAGGAAGCCGTCGATGTTGGAGGATGTGTAGGCGGCAGGATTTTCAAGCGAGTAGCGCACGCCCGCCTGGGCCGCCAGATGCACCACGGCATCCGGTGCGAACCGCTCGAATGCCGCGCGGGTTGCCGCCGCGTCGGCGAGGTCGATGCGCTCGAAGGCGAAGCCCGGCCGGCCGGCCAGATCCTGCAGGCGCGCTTCCTTCAGCCGCGTATCGTAGTAGGGGGTCAGATTGTCGAGGCCCAGAACCTCGAACCCATCCTGCAGGAGCTGCACGCTCACTGCACGGCCGACGAAGCCCGCAGCGCCAGTGACGAGAATGCGCTTCATGTCCTCCCCTCAGGGTCGGCCGCTGGAACAATGGTGGAACCGGGTGCCATGTATGTCGTCCGTGCTGGGCTTGAAGCCCACGCCTAGCACGGCGATGGTCCTGCCCTCCACCGGGCCGCCGCAGGTGGCGATGGCGCGCCGGCCATCCGCCCGCTGCGGGATTCTTCGGCGGCCTACCCGATCCCCACCTTGATCACTGCGCCGCCGGCTTCTTCATCCCCTGCATCGGGGATCCCGCGCAGGCTTCAAGGCTCCTCCGGCGCATCCCCGCGAGGACGCCTCAGCAGAGCTGAACGGACGCTGAGCGCAAGCGTCCACGCTCATCATCCTGCGCAGGACTGGCAGGTTTCGGCTCCGCGCAATGTCAGGCCAGGCCGAGGGCACGCAGCACGGCGTGGTCGACCCGCAAACCGTGCCGGCCCCGGCGCACCACGCCGAACCCTCCACTGTAGTCCCACACCGTCCAGCCCTGCACGTGGCGGGACAGGGCGGCCTGGATGTCCGCGAGGTAGCGCAGGCGGTCGGCCGGGTTCACGCCCCCATCGCGGAAGACGCCGAACTCCGTGCATACCAGCGGCACGCCGTGCTGGCTGGCCCACTCGCCGGCTTCCGCGAGCAGGGCCTCGAGCGCGGCGCCGTCCCATCCCGCGCCATCCCGCGCCTCGGCCGCGATTGCCTGCCGGTCCGCCGCGGGCGCGGCCGCCCCGGCCGCCCTGACATCTGCGGCGCGCAGGGGATAGGGCACGCCCTTGATACGCGCATAGGGCTGCGCCCACGCCGCGCCCTGATGCGTGAACAGCATCGGCGTATAGCAGTGGAAGCTGTAGATCAGATTGCCGTCCTGCAGCGGATCGAGCTGGCGGAGGTCGCCCACCGTGGAGAAATTCCCGCCGGTGACAAGGATCGTGTGTCCGGGGGCTTCCGCGCGGATCGCCTGGACCAGCACGGCCTGCAGCCGGGGCCATCGCGGCCCGAGGGCTTCGCCCGGCTCGTTGAGCACCTCAAGGACAAGGCTTTCCGGGTCGAGCGGCGCCAGCGAGCGGGCGATGACCGCCCAGGTCTCGGCGAACCGTTCCGGCTCGCCGGGCACGGCCACGAGGCGCTCACGGAACAAGTCCGGCGGGTGCATGTCCAGGATGACCGCCAGCCCGCGCGCCTGCGCCGCCGCGATATCGCCCGCCAGCCGGTTCGCCAGGCGCCGCGCGACCTCCGGCCGGCGCGGTATTCCGGCGACGGCGGGAGACATGTCGATCGGCAGCCGCACATGGCGAAAACCGAGCGCCGCGATCTCAGCCAAGGTCTCGCGGCCTTCCGCCTCACCCTTCGGGGCTGCCAGCGGATCCCGCCAAAGGCTGAGATTCACCCCCCGCCCCAGCCGCCTGGCACGGCGCCACGGCACATTGCCGGTATCCGGCACGAAGGCCGCACGGGGCGCTCCCGGCTTGGGCAGGGATGCGCCGAGAGCCGCGCCCAGCAAGGCCCGGCGTTGGACGGAACGGTACATCGTCTTCCCCACCCCCTCACTCGGCCTGCGCAACGGGACATTACTAAACAATAACGTGTAAGTCAGGATTTATTTCTGGTGGGGAACAGAGTCCAAAGTGCAAGTAAATTCTGTTGCGCTCACGCAATCGAGATTCAGCTTGCGAGTGCTGGGTGTGACCTGTAAGCGTTCGTTGCTCCGGATTCGCAATCCGGAGTTGCAACGAACTGCTTACGGAGTATTTTGTGGCCACTGTCCCCAGCACCACGCCGAAACTGACCTTCCAAGAGGATTTCAGCAACCCGATTGACATTAGTCCCAACGGACGAGACTCGACAGGCCAAGGAACTTGGAAATCGCAGTGGTTCTGGGATTCGAGATACTCGGACGACAAAACGGATGGAGTCTATTTTTCTGACTCGTCCACCGGGTACAATCCATTCTCGCAATCGAACGGCGTTCTCAAGATTACTGCGAAGCCGATCGACCAGACCGGGGTGCCGAACGAGCCCGACTGGGTGACCCATGCATCCGGCATGCTGCACACGGACGAGATGTTCTCGCAGCAATACGGGTATTTCGAGTTCCGTGCGAAAAATGCCCCTGGCGACGGCTTTCTCAGCGCGCTGTGGATGATCCCCTCCGACCATTCCTGGCCGCCCGAGATCGACGTCTCCGAGGTCAGCGGGGGCGAGCCCAACACGGTCATCAACACCGTCCACACCCAGACGGGCAATGCCCGTTCCGACTGGACCGACGCCGCGACCTCCACCACGGCCGAGTTCCACACCTATGGCGTGGACTGGGGCCCGAACGAGATCGTCTACTATCTGGACGGCCAGGAAACCTTCCGGACGCCGACGCCCTCCGACGCCAACAAGCCCATGTACCTCACCCTGTCGCTGCATGTCGGCGCCGATGGCGCCTGGCACGGCAATGCCGATGACGGGGCGACGGCTTCCATGGAGATCGACTACGTGAAGGCGTGGGAGTGGGGCGGCGGTATTCCGGCCGGCGCGGTCGGCTCTGCCGAGCCGGACAGCGCCACGCCCGTCCCCCCGCCGGTCGCGCCGGTGGAGGAGCCCGCGCCGGCGCCGAGCGTGCCCGGGCGCGTCATCGACGGCAACGGCCGCAGCAACACCCTCACCGGTACCGACGGCGATGACCAGATCTATGCCGGTGCGGGCAACGACACCATCACCGGCGGCAAGGGCAACGACCAGATCTGGAACGGTCCGGGCCGCGACACCAACGTGTTCCACAAGGGTGACGGCAACGACATCATCCAGGACTTCGCCAACGGCACCGACAAGCTGAAGCTCGTCGGGCTGCAGCGCGGTGACGTGGACTGGGCGCAGGAGAGCCATGACGGCGTCTCCGGCACCCTGCTGCACGCCGGTGCCGATGAGATCTGGATGCCGAACGCGGCGGTCACCGCCGCGGATCTGATCTTCGCCTGAGCCGGCCCGGAGGCCCCGGTCGCCGGGGCCTCCCCCTGCCGCCCGGGGCGTTCCCGGTGCGGGGAGCCATCGGCCGGCCCGGCGTCACGCCAGGGCCGGCCGGCCGCCCGGCGGCTGATTGGCCACCAGCGCCCCCGCGAACAGCATCGCGACCCCGAGCGCGTAGACCGTGTAGGCCTCCTCCTGGAACAGGCCGTTCACGATCGTCATGGCCACCCCGATGAAGATGGCGTCCGTTGCCTGGGGCCGGGCGTGCCGCCATCCACGCCGCGGCCTGGCCGCCGCCAGAAGCGCGGCGAAGGCCGCGAGGTGGAGAAGCAGGCCCAGGCCCAGCTGGTAGAGCAGCACGCCGATGGCGCTCTCCAGCGCGAAATCCGCCCCGTTGTTCTGGAGGTCGATCATGTCGACGCCGGCGCGCGCCGTGTCCGACAGGTTGCCGCCCACGCCGATACCGTGCCCCAGCGGGTTGCGCAGGAATCCATCGACGCCGCCAATCAGCCCGATGACATGGAAATCCCCACTCCGCAGGCCGACGTGGATCACCGCCGCCGAATACGTCACGACGGACACCGCCATGACCGCCAGCAGCAGGCGCGCCCGGCCGGCCCAGTGCCAGAAGAGCCACAGGCCCAGTGTCATGACCAGGGTGAGCATGGCGCCCTTCACGCCCATCGCGGCCAGGACCGCCGCCGCCAGCACCACGCTGCCGTACCACCGCAGGGCCAGCGCGGCGATGCCGCCCATGGCGATCACATAGGCATAGCTGATCGGGTGGATGTTCGGGCCGCCGAAGCGGAAGGACAGCGCGGTTGCCTCGCTGCCCGTCACGTTGAACAGGACGCTGGTGCGGGTCGCGATCAGGTCGCGTGCGGTGTGGAAGGGCCAGTCCAGCTCCGCGGCGGTGTATTTGAGGTTCATGAAGGGGATGCCCCCCGTCATCTCGTAGAACCAGGCCGGATCGGCCACCTCCAGCGCGCTGTAGCCGAGCCCCGCGGCAAGCGAGACCAGATAGCCGATGGCGAGGCTGCGGAAGCTCCAGACGCGGCCGGCATCCAGCCCCACCAGCAGCATCAGCAGCATCCCGGTGGCCGCGCGCAGGTACACGGCGGCCGAGGCGGGGGAGGAGAGCAGGGCGCCGTAGGCGGCATAGGCGGTGGACAGGGCGATGGCGGCGCAGGCCAGCAGGACGATGCGCCGCGCCGGCGCCGCCGCCCCGCGGCGCGAGAGCAGCAGGCGGGCCGCGGCAAGGGCGCCCAGCAGCCCCGTCGCCATGAACCCGGTCCCGAGCAGGACCTGGAAGGAGCCCGGCTGCATGCCGTCGCAGAAGAAGGCGACCATGGCGTTCTGGTAGAGCGCCAGCTGCCAGTACACGACCAGCCCGGCGAGCGGCAGCCAGGCGTAGAGCAGCAGCAGGCCGCCCAGGGCCACGGCCGAGGCGAGCGGCCCCAGCTCCCGCACCAGCAGCACATGCGCCGCCAGCAGCGCCAGCCCCGCCGCCTGCCAGCCGAGCGCGTGGGCGATGGCCAGCCCCAGCGGCATGGCGCCCGGCGTGGCGCTTGGCGTGGCACCCGTGACCGGCCGCGCCGCCGGGTCCGGGCGGAGGCCGGCCGGGGCGAGGGTGGCGCTCATCCGCGCGCCAGATAGTAGCGGCGCATGCGGCGGGAGAAGAAGCTGGCATCGCCGTGCCGGTACTGCTCGTTGTAGCGGGTATCGACCATGCTCATGGTGACGCCCGCCAGCGCGGCGCCGGCGATCCGCAGGCTGCGCAGCGCCGCGGCGGCCTCATCGGCGCGGGTGTGCTCCCAGCGGACCAGCAGCACGGATTGGGAAGCCATACGCGCCAGGG
Organism: Roseomonas sp. TS2; assembly: GCF_058833935.1. Classification (NCBI taxonomy): domain Bacteria; kingdom Pseudomonadati; phylum Pseudomonadota; class Alphaproteobacteria; order Acetobacterales; family Roseomonadaceae; genus Roseomonas; species Roseomonas sp. TS2. The sequence goes on from NZ_JCACVY010000026.1 coordinate 23,936, forward strand.
CCGGCACGTCGCCGCCGATGGGAACGGGCGGCGCGTCGATGATCACCAGCTCGGCCTCCGCCTCCATCTGCCGCAGGAGCCGCTCCATGGCCCCCGAGGCCAGGAGCTGCGTCGGGTTCGGCGGCCGGGGCCCGGGGGGCAGCCAGCGGTAGTCCCCGTCCGGCACGGGCCGCAATGCGGCGTGCAGGGTCGTGTCCGCGCGGAGCACGTCGGAGAGGCCGGCCTCGGCCGGGCCGCGGCGGCGCTGGCCGCGCAGGTCGGCGTCCACCAGGATGACCCGCATGCCCCTTCCCGCCGCCTCGGCCGCCAGGGCGCGCGCGACCGTGCTCTTGCCTTCGCCCGGATTGGCCGAGGTGACGAGCAGGCTGCGCGGCGCCACCCCGCCGGGCCGGGGGCGCACCAGATGGGCGCAGAGGCCGGCGATGGCCTCGCGGAACATCGCCTGTCCCAGCCGGTCCCAGCGGCGGCGCCAGAGCGGGATGACGCCGAGCGGCACGACGCCGGCATCGCCGAGATCCTCCACGCTGCGCATGCCCCGCGCCATGGCTTCCCGGGCAAGCGCGGCCACGCCGCCGGCGCCGAGGGAGACGAAGGCCAGCAGGGGGAGCAGCAGCCGGAGGTTCGGCGCGTAGGGCAGGCGGGGCACCGTTGCCTCCGAGACCACCCGCGCGCCGGTGTCGCGGAGCCGTGCCTCCGCCCCGAGCTCCCGCGCGCGGACCAGGAAGTTCTCCGCCACGAGGCGGTCCGCCGAGACGTCGCGCTGCAGCTCCTGCAGCCTCACCTCCACGCCATCCGCCTGCGCCACCTCGCCGCGCAGCGCCCTCAGCCGTTCCGTGAGCGCCCGGTAGTGCGTCTCCGCGACGCCCGCCTCGTTGCGCGTGCTCTGGAGGATCCTGTCGGCCTCCCGGGCGATGTTGCGCCGGATATCGGCCAGCTCCGCGTTGACTGCCTGCAGGGCGGGGTGGGAGCGCCCGTATTGCGAGGCGAGATCCGCCAGCCGCGCCGCCGCCTGCGCCTCCTGCGCGCGGAACTGCTGGATGGTGCGGGAGTCGAGGACGCTCGCCAGGCCATCCATGTTCCGCGCCGCCATCGCCGCCTCGGCGTCGCGCAGCCGTGCCGCCAACTCGGAGCGGCGGAGGCGGAGGGCGGTGATCTGGCTGGCGACCTCGGAAATCTCCTGCTGCACGAGGTTGGCGCTGAGATCTGTGCGGGAGAGGCCGTTGACCACGCCGTTGGTGGCGCGGAACTCGACCACCGCGCGGGCCGAGGTGTCGATGCGGGCGCGCAGCGCGGCCAGCTCCGAATTCATCCAGGCGCTGATGGACCGCAGTTCCGCCGCCCGCAGCTCGGCCCGCATTTCCAGATAGGCCTCCGCCACGCCATTGGCGATCGCGGCCGCCCGCTCCGGCACCCGTGCCGTCGCCGTGATCTCGATGGCGCGGCTGCGCCCGATGGGGCCGACGGTGACGTTGCGGTCCAGGCTCTGCACGGTCGCGTCGAGGCCGCCCGCCTCCGCGCGCTGCACGCCGAGGAGCGCCAGGAACCGGTGCACCGGTTCCTCGGACCAGCGGCCCAGCAGCCCGATGAGACTGTCGGCCGCCGCCAGCAGGCGGGAGGGGCGCAGCAGCGGGTTGAAGTCCGGGTCGGCCTCCAGCCCCAGCCTGGCCACGACGCGCCGCAGCAGCTCCCGCGAGCGCAGCACCTCGAGCTCGTCCGCCAGCATCTCCGTGGCCGGCGGCGTACTGGCGGTGACGCCCGGGCGCTGGAAGACCACGGTCTTCGGCGCCTCCAGCAGCACGGTGCCCGAGGCCCGGTAGGCCGGGGGAAGCGCCAGGAGGCCGGCGAAGCCGCCGGTGAAGACCAGAAGCGTGACGGAGAGGATCAGCCATTTGCGGCGCCGCGCGGCCGCCCATGCGCTGGCGGCGACGTTGCGCTCGCGCTCGACCGCCCAGGACGGTTCGGGCGGTGCGGCCGCATCGGCGCTGAGGCGCAGGGTGTAGGGGGCTTTGGTGCTCATCCTCTCAATCCTGCTGCGGGCTTCCGGATCGGGCGGGCGCCGGGGCGCCGGAGCCAGTCCGCGGACGGCAGCCGGCGCGCCAGCCGGCGGAGCAGGATGCCGGGGCTCAGGGAAATGCGCTTTCCATCCACCAGGAAGCGGCCATCGGCCATGGCGGCGATGGTGTGCAGCCCGTGCGGGAACGGCCCTTCCGGGTCCGGCGACAGCACGGCCACCGGCTTCTCGCGGTAGGAGGAGGGCGTGCATTCGAGGATCTCGTTGACCACCAGCGCGGCGCCGTAGGAGGCGGCGCAATCCTGCGCAGGGCGCAGCAGCCGGCCGCCCACCGCCAGCAACGGGCCGGCCGGGCGCGAGGACCTGATGTCGATCTTCACCGGATTCGCCGGATGCGGTGTCCACGGCCCCTCGAGGCTCTCCGCGAACATCAGGCAGAGATTGTCGTGCGGGCCGAAGGAGACATCCGTGTAGGCCAGCCAGCAGAGGCCGCCATGGCGGAAGAAGGTCGGGTCCGCCATCTCCACCTCCTCGGCGACGGTGGCCACGGCGCGCGGCGGCGCGTCCGGCGAGAGCTCGAAGATCACCTGCCGGCGGCTCGCCGCCATTTCGGGGGTGCAGAACACCCGCCCATCCTCCTCCCAGCAGAACGGGTAGGAGAGATGGCCCCTGACCTGCACGGGGAGTTCCTCGGCCAGCACCGCGCCGGCCTCGGCCCCGAGCCGCAGCGCGCGGAGGCGCCCGAGGCCGGTCGCGTGGTCGAAATACTCGCACAGCGCCATGCCCGGGCGTCCCGGCCAGGGAAACGGGTCGGCGTGGTAGCCCTCCGCGCTGGGCGGCACGGTCCAGCGGATGCCGGGCATGATCTGGCTCCTCCCCAGTTCCTCCGGCGCGACCTCGGTGACGCCGACCGCCCAGTTCTCGCTGGTCAGCTTGTCGCGTGCCCGCTTCAGCCCGTAGGCGAGACGCCAGCGCCCCGGCCAGTCGGCGGCCTTGCGGGGGAGGGGCGCCCAGGGCCGCGTGGCCCGGCCAGGATGGCGGATGGCCTCGGCCACCAGCGCCGCCGCCGCCTTCATCGCCGCTTCCCTGAGCTCGGGATGGGGGCGCCAGGCGCCGAGATGCGCCTCGGCCAGGACCCTCCCCGGTGCGCCCGCGCGGGAATCCTCCACGAGATGCAGGGACAGCAGGCCCGGCGCCCGGCAGCATTGCCGCAGGCCGAAGCGCGGGGAGCACAGGAACTCCCCGTGCTCGTCGACGATCCGCCACGCCCGCCCGCCGGCAGCGGCCGGCTTCCCGGGCGCGACCCGCAGCAGCACGGTTTCGGCACCATCGGCGTCCGGCCTTGCGGAGGCCGGCTCCGCCTCGACCGCCACCCGGACTGCCGGGCCGAGCGAGCGATGGAGCTTCTCGGCGAAGGCAGCCACCGCCGCCCCGCCTGCTATCCGGAGTTCGCGCTGCCAGGGCGACATTCTCGGCTTCCTCCTCAGGTGTGAAGGCTATGCAGGACGCGGGAGACCCGGCTGCGCGCCGCCTGGGCGAGCCGGATGTGACGGGGCAGGCTCGCGCTCCAGGAGCGCTCCCAGAGATGCACCGCCAGGGTGTCCTCGGTGATGCAGTCGGGGGTGAACTCGCCGCCGTGGGGATAGGGGAAGAACACCCGCCACGGATAAATCCGGACGTCGCCGATCCAGGCCTCCGCCTGCACATCGGCCGTCTCCGCGCGCAGCCCGTGGCGCCGCATCAGCCGGGTGACGAGCTTCGGGCCGGAGCGCGTCGGCCGGTCGAGGCCGAAGGGCAGGCTGCGCAGGCGCAGCGCGGCCTCCAGCGCCTCGCCGATGAACCAGTGGCCCGGCACGGCGCCGAGGCACCCGTTGGCGAGCAGGTCGCTGGGCTTGGGGGAATCCTGGAAGCTCAGGAAGCACTGGTTGTCGAGCAGCGGGTCCAGCGGCTTCAGGACCTTGAAATCGGTGTCGAGGTAGATGCCGCCATGGCGGTGCACCGCCAACAGCCGCGCGATGTCGGACACCCTTGCCCATTGCCGCCGCCCATAGGCCTCCCGCAGCGGCGCGTGGGAGAAGTCGATGTTGCGCTCGCTCCAGTGCACGAGCTCCCAGTCCGGATGCAGGTGCCGCCAGTGGTCGACGAGGACGCGGTAGCGGTCCGGCATCGGGCCGCCCACCCAGACATAGTGGATGCGCTTCGGGATCATGTTCTGGGCACCTTGGAGAAGGCCAGGGAGAAACCGGGGAAGGCGCCGAGCCGGGCGCGCAGGCGTGCCATCACCAGGATGCAGGCATCGGAGGCGAGGGCGGCCAGCCCGAGCGGCGTGCGCGCGTGCACCAGCGTGCCGAGGTGAAGGCAGGTGCTGGCCAGGCGCTGCTTGTAGGCCTCGTCGCCGCAAAGGAAGTCGACCTCGGTGAAGCCGTGGTCGATGGCCCAGGCAATCTCATCGATCATGGCCAGCGTGCCGGGCGAGGCGCGGTGCAGGCTCTGCTCATAGGCGCTGCCAAAGCCGAGCAGGCGGCCGCCCTCGGCGATGGAAAGCGTGACGGCGGCGATGCTGTCCCCGGCCTCCAGCACGAAGACGCGCAGGCATCCGCGCGCCTCCAGCGCCGTGGCCAGGCTGCGCAGCATGGTGCCGTCGTCGCTGAACAGCGGGGAAGCGAGGCCGGTGCGCCGCAGCCAGTCCAGCTTCATCTGCCGCAGCCTCTCGACCGCCGGCCACAACTCTGCCCCGCGCAGCACGCGGAAGCGGACCGGCCCGCTCTGCGCCAGGACCCTGCGGCGTCGCCGGTAGTTCTGTCGCTCCCGGGGGGCAAGGAATTCCACGAACCCCGCGCCGCTGCTCCAGGCGCCGAGGCGGAGCGCCGACGCGACGGTGGAGCGGTGGCCCGGCCACAGCCGCAGCCGGCCCTGCCCGAAGCGCACCAGCACGCCGCCGGGCCGCAGATGGCTGAGATAGGCGACATCGAAGCCGCCCTGCGCGCGCGCCGCGCGCCACAGGGGAAGGATGAGGTCCTCGCGGGAAGGGGCCAGGAGCGCGTCGCAATAGTCGCTGACATCCTTCGCCGCCCATTCCAGCACCCGCAGCCCGTGGCGGCGGCGGACCGCCAGCGGCAGCACGCCGACCAGCTCGTCGCCATCCCATGCCAGGGCGATGTGGAGCCGGAACCCGGAGCGGGCGGCGCCGCCATGCCACCACGCCGAGATCCAGTCATGGGACTGGAAGGTGCCGGCGCCCGCCTGGGTCTCCAGCGCGCGCCACGCCGGGCCCAGCGCGGCGAGGCGGTCCGGGTCGCGCAGGATCTCGACCAGGGCGCCGCCGCCGCCCGCCGGACCCGCCGGGGGGGAAGCGGCGGCCCGCCCGGCCCGCAGCCTCGGGAATGCCATCATCGGCTGCCTCCGTGCGCGAAGAAGGCCAGGCGGGCGGAGCGTATCCCGCCGCTCACGTAGCGGGGGAGCAGCACCGTCTCCAGCAGGGCCAGGTAGACCAGGCCGCCGGCCATGCCGGCCAGCCAGGAACTGCCGCCGGACAGCCGGTCGCCGGCGAGCATCGCGGCCACCATGCCCGCCCCCGCGGCGGCGAGGCGCAGCGCGTTGCCGACCAGCGGCATGAGGCTCCTGCCCGAGATCTGCTCCAGCACGTACAGGTGGATGGGCACCAGCAGCGCCGAGACCACGGCCCAGGCGACGCCCACCGCGACGATGCCGAAGGGCGAGGCCAGCGCGTAGGCGATGGCGGCGAGGACCAGCTGCCCGCCGGCCAGCCAGGCATAGGCGCTGGGGCGGCCAAGCGCGGAGAGCGCCTGGCCGGTGAAGGCCCAGAGCGGCACGGTGGCGCCGCCCAGGGCCATGGCCTGCAGAACCGGCACGGCATCCATCCATTGCGGACCGAAGGTGAAGGGCACCACCGCCGGCGCCAGGAAGCCGAGGCCGATCGCCAGCGGCAGCCAGATGGACAGCGAGGCGGTGACGAGGCGGACATACTCGTCCCGGAAGGCCGCCTGGTCGTGCGCGAGCCGCGCCAGCACCGGCATCATCAGCAGGGCGAGCGGCGACATGGCGATGAACCCAAGCGCCTGCATCATCTTGAGCGCGAGATTGTAGTGGCCCACAGCCACGACATCGAGCATCACGCCGATGATCAGGTTGTCGACCTTGTCGGCGACGGCGGTGAAGATGCCGGCCATCATGAAGGGGCTGCTGAAGCCGGCGAGCCGCTTCAGCGACCGGCGCGAGAAGCGCAGCCGGGGAGTCCAGCGGATCGTCGTCCACATCACGACGAGGATGACGACGGCCTGGATGAGCTGGCACGCCACCAGCGCCCAGACGCCCCACCCCGCCATCGCCAGCGCGATGCCGCACAGCCCGCCGATCACGTAGCCGCTGATGGCGCGCAGGGCGAAGATGGCCATGCGCATCTCCCGCCGGCAGAGCGCCGAATGGACGCTGACCAGCGCGCGCAGCAGGCACAGCACGGACATGGCCTGGAGGACGGGCGAGAGGGAGGCGTCGCCGAAAGCCGCCGAGAGGGTGTGCGCGCTCAGCACGAGGAGGATGGTCAGCACCGCGCCCAGCGCCAGGTTCGTCCAGAAGGCGGTGCTGCGGTCATCCTCGTCCGGCGCCTCGCGCTGGATCAGCGCGTCGGCGAAGCCCTGGAACAGCACCGTGTTGGCCATCGCGGTGATGGCGAGGGCGAGGGCGAAGACGCCATACTCGCCCGGCGTCAGGATCCGGGTGAGGATGACGTAGAGCAGCAGCGCGAGGCCCTGGCTGCCACCCACATCGAGCATCGTCCAGAACAGGGCGCGCAGCGTGCGGCCATTGGCGTCGCTCCGCCCACCGCTCATCGGCCGGCTCCGCGGCCCGCAGGCCCGGGGCGGGCACGGTCCCTGGCGGCTCTGCCGAAGCGGAGGGCGAAGCGCCCGTAATCCACCAGGTAGCGGCGCCAGAGACGCCTCGGCTCGCGGGCGAGGCGGTAGAGCCAGCGGAGATTCGTCCTGTCGATCCAGGCCGGATAGTATTCGAGGCCGCCGGCGGTCTGGTCGAGATAGCCGCCGCAGGTGAAGCCGACGCCGTGCCACCCCGCGGCCCTGAGGCGCAGCAGGAACTCCTCCTGCGGCCCGCTGCCCATGCCGCAGATGACGATGTCGGGTGCCGTGTCGTGCACCGCCCGGACGGACGCCGCCATGTCGCCGTAGCCATGCCACGTTCCCAGGATGCGCAGCCCGGGAAACCGTTCGGCGATGCGGTCCGCGGCGCGCCGGGCGACACCCTCCCGGCCGCCGACCAGGACGACGCCGCTGCCGTATTCGGCCGCAAGGTGCAGGACCGGCAGGGCGAGGGAGGTCGTGTCGAAGCTGATACGCGCCGCGCTGGAGCCGGAGAGGTATCCGGTCGCCAGCGCCATGGCGATTCCGTCCGGCAGCACCAGGTCGAAATTCTGCAGCGCGACGCGCAGCCAGATGCTCCGCTCCGTCGCGGCCACGGTGGCCGGGTTGACGAAGGTGACCAGGAAGGCCTGGCTTCTCGCCCGCGCCGGCAGCCGCATCTGCCTGCGGACGGCCTCCACGGCGGTGGAGAGATCGCGGCAGGCATCGACGACGACACCCAGTGTCAGCGTGCGGTGCACGGCGTGCCGGATGGGCGCATGGACCTCGCTCTCGGCGTTGGCCAGGCTGGAGGCGCCGGCCGTTCCGTCGGCGGAGCGCGTCGTCCAGGGGGGAAGCTCCGGGGCTGTCCGCACCACGGCTTTCCTCAATCGGCCCGGAAGCTGGCGAAGCCGCCGAGCACGGTGCGCAGCAGCACCTGGAAATCCAGGGCAAGCGACCAGTGATCGACGTACCAGAGGTCGAGCATGATCCGTCTCTGCGCCCGCTCCAGCGTGTCCACCTCGCCGCGCGCGCCATTGACCTGGGCCCATCCGGTGATGCCGGGCCGCACCCTGTGGCGCAGGCGGTACTGGCTCACCACCTCCGCATAGGGCCTGCCTTCCACCTGCATGGCCAGCGCGTGCGGGCGCGGCCCGACCAGGGACATGTCGCCCCGGAGCACGTTCCAGAGCTGGGGCAGCTCGTCCATGCTGGTGCGCCGCAGGAAGCGGCCCACATGCGTCACGCGCGGGTCGCGGGCCCGGGTGCGCGCGGCGCCCGATGCGTCGCATCCCTTTATGTACATGGACCGGAACTTCAGGACCTGTATGGGCCTGCCGCCCAGGCCGACCCGCCACTGGCGGAACAGGACCGGCCCTGGCGATTCCAGGCGGATGGCCATCGCGATCAGCAGCAGGAGCGGCGCCATGAAGGCCAGGGCCATCAGGGCGAATGCCACGTCGAGGCCGCGCTTGACCGACCACTCGGCGCTGCGGACCGGATGGGGCAGGATCTCCACCACGCCGAGGCCGGACCAGCGGAACGCTTCCTCGAGCGTGGGGTCGAAGGACATCGGATCGGCGAGGAAGCAGAGCCGCGCGGGCGCCTCGGCCAGGGCCCGGCCCACATCGGAAAGGCGGTTCGCGTCAAGCCCGCCCGTGGCCAGCACCACGACGTCGACCTGCTGGCCGAGGATGAGGTGCCGCAGCTGCTCGATCTCGGCATCGACCGCGCCGCCCACCCGGGCGACCACGACCGCGCCCTGCCCGGACCGGTGCCTCAGCCCTGCCTCGAAGGTGGCGAACCGCGCCGCCGGGCCGACCAGGGCCAGGCGCATCGGCACTGTCTGCCGCAGCCCTATCAGATAGGCCGTCATGGCATGGGCCGTGGCGCTGAGCGGCATGAAGCCGCCCAGCAGCCAGAGGAATTCCGCGGTGGCATCCGCCCGAAGCAGGACATGCTCCGAGAGGGCGATGATGAGCGACGTCGCGGCCGCGGCAAGCGCCGCCCGGAAGAACAGCCGCCGCGTCGTGGCGCCGGAGGATTGCTCGAGATCCGCCAGTGCGACCCGGTTGAGCAGGGCGGAGAGCAGGGTGCCGCCCAGCACCAGGAGCGCATGATGCGCGACCGGGAATGGCGCGCCCGGTTCCCAGCCCGGGACAGGCACGGAAAAAAGAATGAGGAGCAGAAAATCGACGCACCACGGGAACAGCCTGCAGAAGGGAAGGTCCGCCCAGCCCTGCGCGGCGCGAAGGGCATCGATGGCCCCCGGCCTGCCGCCTCGCAGGCCGGATGCCGGCACCATCCTCGGAAGTTCCTGATGCGAAGGCGTTTCCACCCCTGCGACGCTGGGCTCGGGCAGAACGTAGGAGGGGGCGCGCGGGGTGCGTGTCATTGCTGAGCCTCGATCACCTTCGCTGTGCTGCATGCTCCAACGAGATTACATTTGCTTACCATAACGAAATAAGTTTCAGCAACGAAACTTTTGGTTTCTTTTCTTGGGCGGAATATAAATTTTGAATTTTTCGATGTGACTGGTGGAAACCGGACAACCTCGGCGTGTGCTGTGTTCAGGGCCTGTCCGGCGCGCTTCTTGCGCTTTGATCCGGCCGTATTTCCCGGCTGCGGGAGGTGCTGCCGCGGCTGACCGGTTCCGGCACGGGCGGGGGCAGGTCCGGTGGATCTCGTCCTGCTTTCCGCTCTCCCACGGAGTGCTGCGGGCCGGCGATCAGTGCGTCGTCGGCGGCTTCATCCGCTGGAGCCGCAGGGGCGCCTGCAGCCGCATCTTCGCGGGACCGGCCAGAGGAACACACAGCCGCCAGCCTGCTCCGAAAGGGGCTGCCCCCTCCCGCATCGGCCCTGCCAGGGGCGGCTGAACGCCAGGCTGCGCCTCTCCGTCTCTCTGCCTGCGCGCGCGGCGGAGGGGGGGGCCGTTCCTGCCCGGCCATGCCGGCGCGCAGATTGGCCCAGGCTTCACAGCCGGCCGGCCGGCCATGCCGTTGGCGTCCGGATCCTGCGATCCCGCTGCATGCTTGCCCAGACCGCGCGCCGCCCCTTAGTCTATCATCGTACAAGGAGAACGACCCGCCGAAGCGGGCGTTGGGGAGAATGTCCATGAATGAAGTGTCTCGCCGCGGCCTGATGGCCTTCGGTGTGGCGGCGGGTGCCG
>NZ_JCACVY010000027.1:0-33794 GCF_058833935.1 Roseomonas sp. TS2
CACGCCGATGCCGCCCGAGATCGGCGGCCCCGCCGGGCCGGAGCCGACCCGCTTCGGCGACTGGGAGCGCAAGGGCCGCGTCAGCGATTTCTGAGGCGCGGCCGGCCGCCAGGACGGGGCGGCGGATGGGGAGAGGGAACGGCCCGTGAATCCCGCCGCCGCCGCGTCAGCGATTCGTTCGCGCGACTCGGCGGCCTGCTTTCCGGCTTTGTTCTATCCATCCCCTCGGCACCGGCGCTGGCCGGCCAGCCAGAGGCTGACGCCCAGCACCCCGGCGCCGCAGAGCAGCAGCGCCGGCGATGGCCCCGCCGCCGCCTGCGCCAGGCCGAACAGCACCGGCCCCACCGCCTGCCCCAGGAAGTAGCAGAAGGCGTGCAGCGCCACGGCCGAGCCGCGCGCCAGCGGCGCCACCTCCGTCACGCGGGTCTGGATGCTGTTGTGCAGCATGAAGAAGCCCAGCCCCACCAGCAGTGCGCCGCCGATGCCGAGATCCGGCTGCCCGGCGCTCCAGGCGGCGGCGAGGGCGGCCATGCCCAGCGCCACGCTGGCGCCGGCCAGCCGCATCATCTGCGCCTGCCCCAGCCGGCGCAGCAGCAGCGGCGCCAGCAGCGTGTAGCCGAAGCCGCCCAGGCCGAAGGCCGTCACCGCCAGCCCGGCGCGCAGCAGCCCGTGCCCGTCCTGCCCCAGCAGCACGGCGAGGAAGGGGAACATGCCGAAGACAAACATCCCCTCCAGCAGCACGCCGAGATAGAGGGGCTGCGCCGCCGGGGTGCGCAGGATCTCGCCATAGCGCCGCAGCACCATGGGGATGGAGGGCGGGGCGGCGGGCAGAACGGGCGCCGGCCGTCGGCGCGCATCCCACGCCATCACCGCGCAGGAGAGGGCGGCGGCCCCGGCGCAGACCCCCATCACCCCGCGCCAGCCGATGAAGGGCGCCAGCGCCCCCGAGACCGCGCCGCCCGCGAGCTGGCCCAGGATGGCGCAGGCCAGCACCCGGCTGATGGCGAGCTGGCGCTGCGCCATCGGCACCGTGTCGCCGAACAGGGCGAGGGTGAGGGGGAAGATGCCGCCCGCCGCCAGCCCGGCGGCGATGCGCGCGGCGAAGAGGCTGTCCAGCCCCGGCGCCAGGGCGCAGGCCGCCAGCATCACCGCCAGCAGGCCGATGCAGAGCAGCACCACGCGCCGCTTGCCGAAGGCGTCGCCCACCGGGCCGAGCACCGGCTGCACCAGCGCGTAGGGCAGGGTGAAGGCGCTGGCCAGCAGGGCCACCGTCTCGTGCGGGGTGGCGAAGTCCTGCGCCAGCTCGCCCATCAGGGGGTCGAGCGCCCGGCCGGCCAGGGCGCCGGCGAAGCCGCTCATTCCGAACACCGCCACCATCCGGCGGATGGCGGCGGGGTCGGGCTGTATCGATTCCATGTGCCGGATGCTGCGCCCGGGGATGCGCGGCGCCAAGGCCACGCCGCCGGAAAGGCGCCTTAGCCTTTGAGGCGCAGCCCGGCGAAGAAGTCCCGCAGCAGCGCGCCGCATTCCCGCTCCCGCACGCCGCCCACCACCTCCGGCGCGTGGTGGCAGGAGGGGGCGGCGTAGATGCGGGCGCCGTGCTCCACCCCCCCGCCCTTGGGGTCGTAGGCGCCGAACACCACGCGCCGCACGCGGAAGAAGCTGGCGGCCTGGGCGCACATCGGGCAGGGCTCCAGCGTCACGGTCAGGGTGCAGCCCGGCAGGCGGGGGGAGCCGAGCGCCGCCGCCGCCTGGCGCAGCGCCAGCATCTCGGCATGGGCGCTGGCGTCGTGGTCCTGCTCCACCCGGTTGCCGGCGCGGCCGAGCACGCGCCCGGCCGCATCCGTCACCACCGCCCCCACCGGCACCTCGCCCCGCGCCGCGGCGGCGCGTGCCTCTGCGAGGGCGATCTCGATGGGGGAGGGGGCCGGCCGGTCAGGGCCCGATGAGCTGGCCGCCATCCACCACGATGCTCTGCGCCGTCACCCAGCGGGCGCGGCGGGAGGCGAGGAACAGCACCACATCCGCCACCTCCTCCGGGTGGCCGAGCCGGCCGAAGGGGATCTGCTCCAGCGTGGCATTGTAGAGGGCGGGGTTGCTCTGCCGCCGCTCCTCCCAGGAGCCGCCGGGGAACTCGATGGAGCCCGGCGCCACGGCGTTCACGCGGATGCCCTTCTCCGCCAGCATCTTCGCCTGGCTGCTGGTGTAGTGCATCACCGCCGCCTTGATGGCGCCGTAGGGCGGCGTCCGCTTGCTGGCCCGCAGCGCCGAGATGGAGGAGACGTTGATGATGGAGGCGCCGCCCTCCAGCTTCGGCGCCGCCTCGGCGAGGTAGGGCTCGGCCGCATGGCTGGCGCGGACGATGGCCATCATGTCCACGTCGAAGGAGGCGGCCCAGCCCGCCTCGTCATCCGTGGAGCCGAAGCCGGAGGCGTTGTTCACCAGCACGTCGATGCCGCCCAGCGCCTTGGCGGCGGCCGGGATGAAGGCGGCGATGTCCGCTGCCTTCGCGAGGTCGCAGGGGGCCGCGAAGGCGGTGACGCCGAGCGCCGCCACCTCGGCCCGCGTTGCCTCCAGCGCATCCTTCCCGCGCGCGCAGAGCGCGACCGAGGCGCCTTCCTGCGCGAAGCCGAGCGCGATGCTGCGGCCGATGCCGCGGCTGCCGCCCATGACCACCACACGCCTGCCCTGAAGCTGCATCCCGCTCTCCCGCGCTTTCGTTGGATGACGAGATCAGCCCAAACCCCGGGGCGGGTAAACCCGCCGACTCGCAGAAAAAAGACGGGGGTCCGGGGGAATTCCTTCCCCCGGCCTTGCCTGCCCCCGACTTCCTCGTTGTGAAGCCGTGCGCCCAGGGGTAGCAACCGCCTCATGCGCACCCTTCCCCTGATCGGCCTGACCCTGGATGCGGAGCAGCCCGGCGGCTACTCGAAGCTTCCCTGGTATGCCCTCCGCCAGAACTACTTTGACAGTGTCGTCCGGGCGGGCGGCCTGCCCGTCGCCCTGCCGCACGCGCCGGAGCTGGCCGAGCAGTATCTCGACACCATCGACGGGCTGCTGGTCACCGGCGGCGCCTTCGACGTCGATCCCTCGCTCTATGGCGGCGGCCCGGCCCACCCCACGGTGGCGCTGAAGCAGGGGCGCACCGCCTTCGAGCTGGCCATGGTGCAGGGCGCGCTGAAGCGGGACATGCCCATCCTCGGCATCTGCGGTGGCGAGCAGCTGCTGGCGGTGGCGCTGGGCGGCACGCTGATCCAGCACATCCCGGACGCCGTGCCGGATGCCCTGGCGCATGAGCAGCCCAACCCGCGCACCGAGCCGGGGCATGAGGTCGCCATCTCCGAGGGCACGCTGCTGGCCCGCGTGGTGGGCGGCGCCCGCATGGCGGTGAACTCGGCCCACCACCAGGCGGTGGAGACGCCCGGCCCGCTGGCGGTGGTGAACGCCGTGGCGCCGGACGGGGTGATCGAGGGCATCGAATCCACCCGCCATCGCTTCGCCCTCGGCGTGCAGTGGCACCCGGAATACGCGGTGGACGCGGCCGACCAGGGCATCCTCGACGCCTTCGTGGCGGCCTGCCGGTGAGCGGCGGGATGGAGGCCGAGGGCACCCCCGGGGGCGGCGCGAAGGGCGAGCGCATCGCCAAGTGGCTGGCGCGCGCCGGCATCGCCAGCCGGCGGGATGCCGAGAAGCTGGTGGCCGAGGGGCAGGTGGCGCTGAACGGCACGGTGGTGGAGAGCCCCGCCACCTTCGTCGGGCCGGAGGATGTGGTGACGGTGGCCGGCAAGCCGGTGGGCACGCCGGAGCGCACCCGGCTGTTCCGCTACCACAAGCCGCCGGGGCTGGTGACCACGCACAAGGACCCCGAGGGGCGCCGCACCGTGTTCGAGGAGTTGCCGGCCGGCCTGCCGCGCCTGGTCTCCGTCGGCCGGCTGGACCTCAACTCCGAGGGGCTGCTGCTGCTGACCAATGATGGCGCCCTCTCGCGCAAGCTGGAGCTGCCGCAGAATGCCTGGGTGCGCCGCTACCGCGCCCGCGTGCATGGCCGGGTGGACGAGCGGGCGCTCGCCGATCTGGCGCGCGGCGTGACGGTGGAGGGCGTGGCCTATGGCCCGATCGAGGCGGGGCTCGATTCCCGCCAGGGCACCAATGCCTGGCTCACCGTCTCGCTGCAGGAGGGCAAGAACCGCGAGGTGCGCCGCGTGCTGCAGCATCTCGGCCTGACGGTGACGCGGCTGATCCGCACCGCCTACGGCCCCTTCACCCTCGGCCCGCTGCCGCGCGGCGCGGTGGAGGAGGTGAACGCCAAGGTGCTGCGCGAGCAGCTCGGGCTGGACGCGCCGCCGCGCGTGCTGCGCGGGGTGGAGCGCGCCCGCGTCGCCGCCGCCGCCCAGGAGAAGGCCACCCAGGAGAAGTCTGCCCAGGACAAGGCTGCGCAGGAGAACGCTGCCGGCGCGCCGGCGCGGCCCGCGGCGCCGAAGCCGGAGGCCATGCAGCGCAGCCGCCCGGCCAAGCCGCCGCGCGCCCGCAACGCCACCGAGCAGTTCCGCAGCCCCTGGGGCGCGGTGGTGCAGGGGCCGGATGCCGCGGACCAGCCGCAAGGCCCCGGCGGCCGCCGGCGCGGGCCCTTTGCCGGCCGGCCGCAGGGCGCGGGTGGCGCCGGCGCGCCGCGCGGCCCGCGCAAGCCGCGCTGAGGCCATGCGCATCATCGCCGGGCGCCACCGGGGGCGCCGCCTGGAGGCCGCCCCCGGTGCCACCACCCGCCCCACTGCCGACCGGGTGCGGCAGGCGCTGTTCGACATGCTCTGGCACGCCCCCTGGGCCGGCCGCGCGGCGGTGGAGGAGGCGGCGGTGCTGGACGCCTTCGCCGGCACCGGCGCGCTGGGGCTGGAGGCGCTCTCGCGCGGCGCCGCCTCGGCCTGCTTCATCGAGCGGGACCGCGTGGCGCTGGGCGTGCTGCGCGCCAACATCACCGCCTGCGGCGAGGCGGAGCGCGCCCGCATCCTGCCCGGCGACGCCACCCGCCCGCCGCGCGCCCCGGCGCCTTGCGGCCTGATCTTCCTCGACCCGCCCTATGCGCAGGACTTGGTGCCGCGCGCCCTCGCCGCCCTGGGCGCGGCGGGATGGGTGGCGCCGGGCGCGCTGGTGGTGGCCGAGACGGGGCGGGAGGAGGCGCTGCCGCTGGAGGGGCCGCTCGCCGGCTTCACGGAGCTTGCCACGCGCGAGCATGGCGCGGCCCGGCTGCACTGCCTGCGCGCGCCCGGCTGAGGATTATCTTTCCTTAATCCGGAACGCCATCCGGCGGACGCAGCCATCCACCCAGGCCGCCGGCAGCAGCGGCGAGAGGCGCAGCGCCCAGGCCAGCGGCCAGGGAAAGGCCAGTTGCGCCGCGCCCTGCCGCAGGGCGCGCTCCAGCTTCGCCGCCGCCGCCTCGGCGCTGATGGAGAGCGGGCGGGGCCCCTCCCAGCGGGCGCCCATGGCGCTGTCGAAGAAGCCGGGGGCCACCAGCGTCACCCGCAGGCCGGCAGGGCGCAGTCCGGCGCGCAGCGCCTCGCCATAGGCCCAGAGCCCGGCCTTGCTGGCGCAGTAGCCGGGGCTGTCCGGCAGGCCGCGGAAGGCGGCCAGCGAGGCCACCAGCCCGATATGGCCATGCCCGCGCGCCCGCATCGCCGGCCAGAGCGGCTCCACCAGGTTCATCGCCCCCAGCAGGTTCACCGCCACCTGCTCGTGCGCCGCGGCCAGCCCCTCGGGCGCGCCGCCGGGGCGGGTGCCGGCGGCGATGCCGGCATTGGCCACCACCAGATCGACCGGCGCCGCGGCGTCCCAGCCGGCCAGCAGCCGGGCCATGCCCCCGGCATCGCGCACATCCTGCACCGCCGGGCAGGGCTCGGCGCCGCGCGCCGCCACGGCCGCCGCCACGCGCGCCAGGGCCGCCGCGTCCCGCCCGATCAGCCCGATCCGCACCCCCGGCGCGGCCAGCCGGCAGGCCAGCGCCGCCCCCAGCCCGCGCGAGGCGCCGCTGATGACGACGCTGCGGAAGGCCGGCGCGCTCACCGCAGCCCCCGCAGTCGGGAGACCCAGCCGCGCAGCCAGCCCTCCAGGCCCCGGTGCGCGGTGAGGGGCGAGACCTTCCAGGCGGCGGGGTCGTCCAGCCGCTCCAGGATCAGCTCGGGCGGGCAGGGCAGCTCCGTCACCGGGTCCACCTGCCGGGGGAACAGGATCAGCGTGGCGGCCACCAGCGCATCCAGGCTGAGGAGGCGGCCGCGCCGGGGCGGCGGGGCGCGGTCCTCGGTCAGGCCCCAGCCGGCATAGAAGGGCTGGCCATAGGTGACCACCGGCACGCCGCGCAGCAGCGCTTCGAAGCCGGAGAGGGAGGTGAGGGTGTGCACCGCCTCCACCTGCGGCAGCAGGGCGGGCAGGGCGGCGCCGGTCACCACCTGGTCGGCCAGGCCGGCCAGCGCCGCGGCGGGCAGGCGGCCCTTGCGGAAGCCCGCCTCCAGGTCGGGGTGCGGCTTGTAGACCAGCCAGGCCCCGGGATGCGCGGCGCGCACGGCGCGCAGCAGCGCCAGGTTGCCCTGGATCGGCCCGCCGCCCAGCCGCACCGAGGCATCGTCCTCCACCTGGCCCGGCACCAGCAGGCGCGCACGGCCGGCGGGCGCCGCGATCTCCGGCACCGCGCCGGCCAGATTGTACTTGCTGACGCCGCGCGCCACGATCGCCGCGCGCAGCGCCGCGGCGCGGGAGAGCAACTCGGGCGGGAAGTCGGCGGTGGCGAGCAGGTGCTCCAGCGCGCTGGGCCGGGCGGGGTCGTAGTAGACGCCCTGGTCATCCACCGCATAGGCGGCGCCGGGCAGGAAGCGCGCGCCCAGCCCGCGCGAGCGGACGAAGCCATCCTCCACCGTCAGCAGCCGCACGCCCTCGGCCTCGCAGCGGGCGCGGAAGCCCTCCGGCACGCGGCCGGCCCAGGCGGCGATGGCGCCGCCCTGCCGCCGGGCGATGGCGATGGCCCGCTCCGGCCGGCCGGTGAAGCCGGGGGTGCCGCCCGCATGGGCGAACAGCGCGGCGATGCGCGCGCGCTTCCAGGGCGCCATGCCCAGGCACACCGCCACCTGCCGGTTCTCCCGCTGCACCGCCTGCCACCGGGCCAGCTGCTCCAGCGCCTGCTCGAAGGGCCAGGGGCGTTGCAGGAAGGGATCGGCACAGCGGGTGGCGGCGATCAGCGCGGCCCAGCGCGGCGCCGGGTCCAGCAGCCGCCCCGAGACCCGCACCCCGGCGGCGGCCGCCAGCAGCGCCATCTCGGCCGAGGCGCCGTGCAGATCCTCCGCCAGGTCCAGCAGGGTCCAGGGCGAGAGGCGGACCTTGAGCAGCCGTGCCCCCGGCGGCGGGCGCAGCAGCGGCGGCAGCTCCGGCGGGGCGGCCGGGTCGCGTGCCAGCAGCACGGGGCGCCCCGCCGCCATGGCCAGCGCCGAGGCCAGGGCGGCGCGGGCGGCCGGCAGCCGGGCAGGATCGCAGGGGTCGAGCACCAGCACCGCGGCGCGTGCCGGCATGCGCAGCCGGGCGGCACCCGGATCGGGGAGGCAGGGCTCGCCGCCGGCCCGGCTGAGCACCGCCTGTCCGGCCGCCTGCCGGGCGCGGTGCAGCGCCGCCGCGTCGGCCACGGGGGGAGGCGCCAGCGGGGCGTCCTGCAGCATGGCGGGCAGCGGGCCGCACGGCATCAGGGCCACCGGCCGCTGGCGCGGCCCGAAGCGGGGTGCGCGCAGCAGGCCGGGCGCATAGCGGATGAGGCCCGTGGCCGGCGGCAGGGAGGGACTCGGCGCACCGGCCGCAACGGCGTACAGCGTGGCCTGGGCCGCCGTGGCCAGCCGGTATTCCGGCCAGAAGGCAGCCAGATGGGCGGCTTCCTCTGCCGTGGCCTGCGGAAAGGCGATGCTCTTGGAGAGGTCCGTCAGCGAACTCATCCCACGCGCAAAGGGGAAGAAAGACAAACGCAATGCGCGTAATAAATATATTCATCACACGCAAGCATGCGAGTTTTGCCAGCCGCTTTGCACTGCGTTAGGTTTCGCCCATGCAAGAACGTCCGCAAGCCTGCGTGATGGGGCAGTCTGTGAGCAGCTCTGCCCGCCTTCGCCGATTGACAAGCCTGGTTGTGCCAGTGCTGGCCGCATTGGTCCTGTCCGGCTGCGATACCCTGTCCGGCATGGGAGGTGGCCAGACGGCCGCCATGCCGGCGGCCCTGCCGCAGAGGCCGCTGGAGCCCCTGGCGGTCTTTGCCTCCCAGGCACGGCCAGGCGAGCAGAGCACGCTTTCGCCGGCCCCGGGGGCGGCGCCCGTGCGGGTGCAGATGGTGCGCAGCTATTACGCCGCCAGCGGGCGGCCCTGCCGTGAGCTGGCCCTGGGCAGCGGCAGCACCTCGCGCCCGGTGCTGTATTGCGAGGAGCCGACCGGCTGGGCCGCGGCGCGCCCGCTGCTGCGGGGTGGAGCGGTGGCCCGGCCGTGATCGCCGATGTGCCACGCCGCGCGCCGAGCAGCCCCCTGGCGGCGCAGATCCGGGTCATCAGCGCCCTGTTCATGCGCGAGCTGCTGACGCGCTTCGGGCACAGCCGGATCGGCTATATCTGGCTGATCGGCGAGCCGCTGATGCTGGCCCTGATGATCTCGGCCCTGCACTGGGCGAGCGATAGCCACCTGCCCAATAACCTGCCCATCTTTCTCTTCTACGGCATGGGCTACGTGCCCTTCCTGATGTTCCGTTCCATCGCCAGCCGTGGCGCGTCGGCCGTCACCTCCAACATATCGCTCCTGTTCCACCGCAGCATCACCCTGCTGGACCTGATGATCGCGCGGAACATCATGGAGACGCTGGTCTGCATGACCCTGGTCGCGCTGTTCGTCCTGGGGGGGATGCTGACGGTTGGAGAGATCCCGCATCATCCGGGGCAGCTGATCCTCGGCCTCGTCCTGAGCGCGCTGCTGGGGCATGGGCTGGCCATGCTCCTGGGCTCGCTGCAGGTCTTCGTCGAGTTCACCGAGCGGCTGGTGCACCCCTTCACCTATGTCCTGATGCCCATCTCCGCGCCTTTCTACATGGTAGAGTCAATGCCGCCGAACATGCGCGAGATGCTGCTGTGGAACCCGCTCGTGCATATCCACGAGATGAACCGCTGGTCCATGTTCGGCGACCGCATCGTGCCGCATTACGACCTCGGCTACGTGATGATCTGGGTGCTTGGCCTGAACCTCCTCGGCATGGCCGGGCTGCGCGCGGCGCGGCCGCGCCTGTCGATGTCGGACTGAGCGCCGCATGATCGAGCTCGAGAATGTCTGGAAGCGCTTCGAGTCCCGGCAGCAGGGGCACCGCTACATCCTGCGCGGCGTGCATGCCCGCATCCGGCGGGGCGACCAGGTGGGCATCCTCGGCCGCAATGGCGCGGGCAAGTCCACCCTGCTGCGCATCTTCGCGGGCGTCGAGGCGCCGACCCGCGGCCGCATCCGGCGGGAGATGTCGATCTCCTGGCCGATCGGCGGCGGCTACGGCATCCAGAGCAGCCTGACCGGCATCGCCAACGCCCGCTTCATCGCCCGCCTCTACGGCATGCCGCTGCAGCGGACGGAGGAGTTCGTCGCCGATTTCTCCGAGCTCGGTCCCTATTTCCGCGAGCCGGTCCGGACCTATTCCTCCGGCATGATGTCCCGCCTGCTGATGGCCCTGTCCTTCGCGGTGGATTTCGACTGCTACCTGGTGGACGAGGCGCTCTCCACCGGCGATGCCCGCTTCGCCAACAAGTGCCGCGAGGTGCTGGAGGTGCGGCGGGCCAACGCGGCCATGCTGCTCGTGTCGCACAATGCGGGGCATGTGAAGAAGTACTGCAAGACAGCCGCGATCCTGCGGAACGGCATGCTGGAATTCTACGAGGACGTTGATGAAGCTATCGCCGCCTACCAGGGTCTCTGACCCGGGCATGACCGGCGCGGCGGCCAGCCGCCCCGCCGCGTCCCGTTCATCGTCGCCATGGCTGCGGATGCTGTGGCGGCGGCGCTTCTACCTGCTCCTCGTCGTGCTGCCGACGCTGATCGCCGGCCTCTACCTCTACGGCTTCGCCGCCGGGCAGTATGTCTCGGAAACCCGCTTCCTGGTGCGGGGCCGGCAGGAGACGCGGGTGGCCTCGTCGCTGAGCGACATGATCGGCGCCGCCGGCTTCAAGCAATCCTCCGAGGAGGCGCTCAGCGTGCGGGACTTCCTGCGGTCGCAGGACGCGCTGAAGGCGCTGGATCGCAGCATCGACCTGACCGGCCTCTACCGCCGGCCGGAGGCAGACCTGCTGTTCCGCCTCTGGACCGCCGACCCGCCGATCGAGTTCCTGCAGATCTACCATCAGTGGATGAACACGATCTCGCATGACGCGACCTCCGGCATCATCACCCTCCAGGCGCGTGCCTTCCGGCCGGAGGATGCGCAGCGTATCGCCGAGGAACAGCTCCGCCTGTCGGAGACCTTCATCAACGACCTCTCCGTCAAGGCGCGCGAGGAGACCCTGCGCGTGGCGCATGAGGAGCTGGCGCGCGCCGAGCAGCGGGTGCGGGATTCGCAGATGGCCGTCACCACCTTCCGCCAGCGGGAGCAGGCGGTCGATCCCTCGCGCAGCGCGCAGATCGGGCTGGAGGGCCTCGGCGCGCTGGAAGGCCTGCTGACCGCCGCCCGCGCCGAGCTGCAGGAGAAATCCTCCTACATGCGGAACGACAACCCGCAGATCGCCACGCTGCGCAACCGCATCGCCTCGCTGCAGACCGAGATCGCCCGCCATCGCGAGCGGCTGACGCTCGGCGGGCAGGCGCTGCCGGGCCAGCTGGCCACCTATGAGCGGCTGATGCTGGAGCGCGAGTTCGCCGACAAGCAGCTCGCCTCCGCCACCGCCTCGCTGGAGACGGCACGGCTGGACGCGCAGCGCCAGCAGCTTTTCCTGGCGCGGGTGGTGCAGCCCAACATGGCGGAGTACCCGCTCTACCCGAAGGCCGGGCTCATGCTGATCAGCATGTTCCTGGTGCTGTCGGTGCTGTACGGGATTGGCTGGATGCTGGCTGCGGGGATTCGTGAACATGCTCTCTAACCGTGCGCTGGTCGCCGCCCTCCTGGCGGCGCTGACCGCCGGCAATGCCCTGGCGCAGTCGAACCCCCTGCTCAGCGCGCCGGTGCCGGCCGGCATGGCCCAGGGCGGCAACAACGCGCCGCAGACCGTGCCGCAGCTGCTGCCGGACACCAGCCTGATCAACCGCGCCGGCAGCACCACCGAGGCGGAGGCCGGCGCCACCGCCGAGGGGCCGCTGGCCGAGCCGTTCCGCCCTGCCGGGCCCAGCCGCACCGTGTTCGGCGCCGCGCTGTTCGCCCGCTCGGCGCCGACGCCCTCGGAGACCAGCAACCCGAACTACCGCCTGGGGCCGGGGGATCGCGTCAGCGTGCGCGTCTGGGGCCCGGTGGAGGCCGAGGTGATGGGCGCCATCGACCCGGAGGGCAACCTGTTCCTGCCCTCGATCGGGCCGCTGCGCCTGGCCGGCACCCGTGCCGGCGACCTGCAGCGCACTGTCGAGACCGAGGTGCGGCGGATCTACACCCAGCAGGTGCAGGTCTATGCCGTGCTGCTCTCGGCCAGCCAGATCGGCGTCTATGTCACCGGCTTCGTCAAGCTGCCGGGCCGCCACCGCGGCTCGGGCTCGGACACGGTGCTGGACTACCTGCTGCGCGCCGGCGGCGTCGATCCGGTGCGCGGCTCCTACCGCGACATCGTGGTCAACCGCGGCGGGCGGGCCGTCACCCGCATCGACCTCTACCCCTTCCTGCTGCAGGGCAAGCTGCCCGGCCTGACGCTGCAGGATGGCGACACCATCGTCGTCGGCAGCCAGGGGCCCACCGTCTCGGTCGATGGCGCGATCCGCAACAACTACCTCTTCGAGGTGAAGGACCGCGCCATGGCCGGCGGCGAGCTGATGGACCTCGCGGGGCCGCTGCCGGCGGCCACCAACGCCGTCATCCGCGGCACGCGCAACGGCCAGCCCTGGTCCCGCTATGTCGACATCCCGGCGCTGCGCCGCCAGTCGCTGCTCGACCAGGACGTGGTGACCTTCATCACCGACGCGCCGGCGCCCACCGTGCGCGTCTTCGTCGAGGGCAGCCGCATCGGCCCCTCGGTGCTGGTGGCCGACCGCGACATGAACCTCTGCCAGCTGCTCGACCACGTCGCGGTGGAGCCGAACCTGGCGGATACCGGCTCGGTCTACCTGCTGCGCAAGCGCATCGCCGCGCAGCAGCGCCGCTCGATCAACGAGGCGCTGGACCGGCTGGAGCGGCAGCTCTTCACCGCCACCTCCGCCACCACCGGCGTCGCCGAGATCCGCGCCAGCGAGGCGCAGCTCGTCTCCAACTACATCCAGCGCGGCCGCCGGCTGGAGCCGGAGGGGCGGCTGGTGGTGATGGACAATGGCGGGCGCTGCACCAATGTGCGGCTGGAGGATGGCGACACCATCGTCATTCCCGAGCGCTCCGATACCGTGCTGGTGGCGGGCGAGGTCTCGACGCCGCAGGCCATCCTGTGGCGCCCGAACATGACCATCCAGGATTATGTGAAGGCGGCCGGCGGCTACACCCAGCGCGGCGACGATGGCGGGGTGATGATCCGCCGTGCCAGCGGCCAGATCATCCTCGACCCGCGCGAGGGGCCGCGCCCGGGCGACGAGCTGATCGTCCTGCCGCAGCTGGGGGCCAAGAGCTTCCAGATCACCCGCGACCTGCTGCAGCTGATCTACCAGTCGGCGCTCTCGGTGCGGGTCTTCAACTGACCGCGCTGAGGGCCGGGGGGAGGTGGTCTGCCCCCGGCCCTCAGCGCCGCAGCAGCGGCGCGGGGTGGGGCGTTTCCCAGCCTTCGCGCTGCAACTCCGGCGTCTCGGAGTCCGCCTGCGGATAGCCCAGGCAGAACAGCCCGATGAAGCGCCATTCCGCCGGCACCGCCAGCGCCGCCGCCATCCCCTCCGGCTCCAGGATCGACACCCAGCCGAGGCCCAGCCCCTCGGCGCGCGCGGCCAGCCACAGCGTGTGCGCCGCCATCACCGCCGAATAGTCCAGGGTCTGCGGCATGGTGCGGCGGCCCAGCCCGTGGCCCTGCGCCGGGTCGGGCAGGGCGAAGAGGGCGAGCAGGCAGGGCGCCTCCTCCAGCCCCGCCAGCTTCAGCCGGGCATAGCGCGCGGCCCGCTCCGCCGGCTGCGCCGCCAGGGCCTCGGCGTTGCTGCGGCGGAAATTCTCCCGCAGCCAGGCGCGGCGCGCCGCATCCTCCACCAGCACGAAGCGCCAGGGCTGGCTCAGCCCCACCGAGGGCGCCAGCGCCGCCAGCGCCAGCAGCCGCTCCAGCGCCGCCTCCGGCACCGGATCGGGGCGGAAATGGCGGACATCCCGCCGCCAGCGGAACAGCGCCTCCAGCCGCGCCTGGAAGGCGGCGTCGAAGACGGGCGGCGTCACCGGCGGCGTCACATCCCGGGCCGCGCGGCGGGGGCGAGGAAGTGGCGCTGCTCCAGCAGGGCCAGCCGTTCGTCCAGCCGCCCGGCGCGGGCCAGGCCGAAGCCGGCGAGGCCGATGCCCAGATGCCCGGCCTCCCGGTCGGCCGGCGGCACGCGGCTCAGCAGCTCCACGCGCAGCAGCGGGCCGCCGGCCGGTACGTCCAGCGCCAGGATGGCCGATTGCCCCGCCCGCAGATGCAGCGGCACCGGGGCGGCCGGCGCCGCGTCCTCGCGTTGTGCCAGGATCTCCACCATGCGGTGCGCGGGGGCCGGGGCGCGCAGCTCCAGCTCCAGCCGCAGCGGGCCGGCCTGCTCCGGGCCCAGCGGCAGCGCCAGCAGCGCCTCGCCCGGGCGGGTCCAGGCCTCCTCCGCCGCCAGCGGGTGCCAGCCCTCGCCCTGCCGCACCGCCTCGGCGATCGCCATCTCCAGGCAGGGCCGCCCCGTCTCCAGCCGCCGCAGCCGGTGGCGCCGGCCCGCGGGCACCGGCAGGCGGCCGAGCAGGGAAGGCGGCGGCAGCCCTGGCGCGGCGCCGCCGGCCAGGCGCTCCGCCTCCGCCATCAGCTGCGCCGCCACCGCCTCCCAGCCGCGCAGCGGCGGCGCGGCGGCGATGCGCGCCTCGGCGGCGGCGCGGAATTCCGGCTCGGTGATCAGCCGGGTCAGCTTCTCCAGCAGGTCCGGCTCGCTGCCGGGGGCGAAGAACAGCGCGCCGCCTTCCCCCGCCTCGCGCAGCGCCGAATGCTCGGGCACCAGCGGCACCTTGCCGGCGGCCAGGCTCTCCGTCACCGGCAGGCCCCAGCCCTCATGGTGGCTGTTGTAGAGGGTGAACAGGCACTTGCGGTACAGCGCCGCCAGCAGCGGGTCCGGCACG
The DNA here is from genome assembly GCF_058833935.1 of Roseomonas sp. TS2. Lineage (NCBI taxonomy): Bacteria > Pseudomonadati > Pseudomonadota > Alphaproteobacteria > Acetobacterales > Roseomonadaceae > Roseomonas > Roseomonas sp. TS2. Next base: position 14,411 of record NZ_JCACVY010000027.1, read on the forward strand.
TCGTGCAGCAGCCGGACGCGGGCGCGCAGCTCCGGCACCGAGTCGAGCAGCGCCAGCGCCGCCTCCGCCCGCCAGCCCGGCCGGCCGACGCAGACCAGCAGCGGCACGGCGCCCGGGCCCAGCCGGCGCAGCAGCGTCAGCCAGGCGCCGAACACCATCAGGTGGTTCTTCCGCCCCTCGATGGTGGAGACGAACAGCACGAAGGGCGTGCCGTCGCGCAGCAGGGGGTGCTCGGGCGGCGGGGCGGAGGGCAGGGCGGCCAGGGGGCGCGGCGCGGCATCCAGCGGCACCACGGCGGCCGGGGGCACGGGCAGCTCCGGCAGCAGCGCCGCGTGCAGGCGGCGCATGTCGTCGCGCGTGGAGCGGGAGACCGCCAGCACGCCATCGGCATGCAGCGAGAGGCTGGCGAACCAGCGGGCATAGGCCCGCGTCACCCCTTCCGCGCAATGCTCGGGCAGCAGCAGCGGGATGCAGTCGTGCAGCAGCGGCACGTGGCGCAGCCCGTCCCGCTCGCGGGCCAGACGCAGGCTGGCGAGGTAGTCCGGCTGGCCCCAGGTGCCGCCCAGCGTCACCAGCACCGCGCCGGGGGCGAAGCGCAGCGGTGGCGGGCTGGCCAGCAGGGCCTCCAGCAGCGTGGCGGCGTCGCGCCATTCGGGCGCCTCGGGGTCGGCGCCCTCGGTCATCAGGCGCTCGAGCCGCAGGAAGAGCGGCGCCGGCAGGGCGCGCCAGCCGCCGCCCCCGGCGGGCATGGCGCAGAGCGGCGGCGGCGTGGGCGCGGACAGCGCGGCGCGGGCGAGGCCGAGCTGCACGCGCTGGATGCCGCTCGGCGCCCGCCGGCCGCCGCGGATCCAGGCGGCGAGGTCGGTCAGGTCCAGCACCACGCCGGCGGCGGCCGTGGCCAGGGGCCGCGCCGGGCGCTCGCCGGCCAGGGCGCGCCATTCCCGCCAGCCATCCTCGGATCGCGGGTCCAGCAGCAGGGCATGGCCGTAGGCGGCCAGCGCCGCCTCGCGCGCGCCGCGCAACTTCTCGGCATGGCCGATCTGCAGCGGGATGTCGGCCTCCTCCGGCCGCTTGCGGGCGGCGTCGCGGTAGAGCGCCAGGGCGCAGGCGATGTCGCCCGCCTCTTTCAGGCAATGGCCCTGCTGCACCTGCATGCCGGCATCCTCGGGGCGCAGGCGCAGGAAGGCCGCGTAGGCCGCCGCCGCCGCACGCCATTCCCGCCGGTTGCGCAGCTCGTCCGCCTCCCGCCGCAACGCCTCCGCATCGTCCAGCATGTCCGCTCCCGCTTTGGTCTCCGCTGTTCCATCCCCTCCGCGGGGCATGGCGGTCAAGAGCCGGGCACCCTCCGCGGAAAGGGAGCATGGACGGGTGCCCGCCCACCCGGCTACCCCTGGGATGGATCTCGGCCTAGGGTTTCTCCATGCGCTCCCGAATCTACCTCGACGGCTACAACCTCGCGCTCGACCAGGGCACGGGCGTCGCCACCTATGCCCGCAACCTGAGCTTCCGGCTGGGGGCGATGGGGGCGGAGGTGGGGGTGCTCTACGGCACCCGCGCCAGCCCCAGCCGCAATGAGCTGATCCGCGAGATCGCCTTCTTCGACAACCGCGTGGGCGAGAGCGCCAAGCTGCTGCGCTGGCTGCGCGCCATGCGCCGGGTGGCGATGGGGCCGCTCGGCGAATACGCCACCCGCGTGCCGATCACCGGCAACGTCGTGGCCAGCACCTTCGAAAGCCGGATGCCGCATTTCGACCATCTGTGGAACGTCGAGAACGGCTTTTCCCTGGCGGCCAACTACTTCAAGCACTTCAAGCACCGGCTGACGATCCGGATGCCGCGCCCGCCCGAGATCATGCACTGGACCTACCCGGTGCCGATGCGGCTCTCCGGCGCCAAGAACATCTACTGCCTGCACGACCTGGTGCCGCTGCGCCTGCCCTACACGACGCTGGACAACAAGCGCCGCTACTACCGGCTGAACCGCCTGCTGGTGCGCCAGGCCGACCATATCGTGACGGTGAGCGAGGCCTCGCGCCGGGACATCATCAACCTGCTCGGCGCCGACCCGGAGAAGGTGACGAACACCTACCAGGCCGTCGACCTGCCGCGGAAATTCACCGAGAAGCCGCTGAACGAGGCGCAGGACGAGGTGATGGGCAGCTTCGGCCTGTCCTGGAAGGGCTACTTCCTGTTCTTCGGCGCCATCGAGCCGAAGAAGAATGTCGGCCGCATGATCGAGGCCTTCCTCGCCTCCGGCTCCGAGCTGCCGCTGGTCATCGTCGGCAAGCAGGCCTGGAAGAGCGAGGAGGAGCTGAAGCTCCTGTTCGACGACCACATCCGCTACCAGGTGCAGGAGGGCTCCATCCTGCGCACCCGGCGCAAGATCATCCTGCTGGACTATGCGCCCTTCCGGCTGCTCATCTCGCTGATCCGCGGCGCCAGGGCGGCGCTGTTCCCCTCGCTCTACGAGGGGTTCGGCCTGCCGGCGCTGGAGGCGATGATGCTGGGCACGCCGGTGATGACCTCCAACACCTCCTCCCTGCCCGAGGTGGTGGGCGAGGCCGCCATCACCGTCGACCCCTACGACGTGCGGGCGATGGTGGAGGCGATCCGCGCCCTCGACACCAATGCGGAGCTGCGCGGCTGGCTCGCCGCCGCCGGGCCGCAGCGCGCCGCGCTGTTCAGCAACGCCGCCTATGAGAAGAAGCTTTCCGAGGTTTATGCCCGGCTTGGCGTCGGGCCATCGGCCGCAGGGGAAGGCCAGTAAGGCATTCTTCTTTTTCTGAAGAAAAAGAAGCAAAAAGACTTTGTCAGTCTGGCGCGGCGCCCGTGGATGGCGCGGGCCAAACTGACAAAAGTTTTTTGGTTCTTTTTTCCAAAAAAGAACCTCTTCCTGGCTTACGCCACCAGCGTCCGCAGCACCGCATACAGCGCCGACTTCTTCTCGAAGCCGATGCCGGGCGTGTCGTGCAGGCGGATGCGGCTCTCCTGCACCGGCGTATCGTCGGCGAAGCCGCCGAAGGGCGCGAACACCTCCGGGTAGCTCTCATTGCCGCCGAGGCCGAGCCCCACCGCGATGTTGAGGGCGAACTGGTGCCCGCCATGCGGCACGCAGCGGCGCGGCGACCAGCCATGCTGCGCCAGCATCTCCAGCGTGCGGAGATATTCCACCAGCCCGTAGGAGAGGGCGGGGTCGAACTGCAGGATGTCGCGGTCCGGGCGCAGCCCGCCATGGCGGATCAGGTTGCGCGCATCCTGCATGGAGAACAGGTTCTCGCCGGTGGCGATGGGGCCGGCATAATGCTCGGCCAGGGCGGCGTGGGTGCTGTAGTCCAGCGGGTCCAGCGGCTCCTCGTACCAGCGCAGGCCGTAGGGGGCCAGCGCCGCGCCGTAGCTCAGCGCCGCGTGCAGGCCGAAGCGGCCGTTGACGTCCACGCAGAGGCGGGAGCCGTCGCCGCCCAGCAGCGCCAGCACCGCCTCGATGCGGGCGATATCCTCCTTCAGCGCGTCGCGCAGCGGCGTGCCGGGGGCGCCGCCGATCTTCATCTTCACCACCGAGTAGCCCATGCCGAGGTAGCGCCGCATCTCCTCGACGAGCTGATCGACGCCCTTGCCGGGGTAGTAGTAGCCGCCGGCGGCGTAGATCCAGGCGCTCTCATCGGCCTGGCCTCCCCCTGGGCCCTGGCGGTAGCGCTCGGCCAGCAGCGCCCAGAGCGGCTTGCCCTCCAGCTTCGCCGCCGCGTCCCACAGCGCCATGTCCAGCACGCCGACCGCCACGGAGCGCTCGCCATGCCCGCCGGGCTTCTCGTTGCGCATCATGGCGGCCCAGGCGCCGGCCGGGTTCAGCGTGCCCTCGGGCGTGGCCAGCGCCACCTCCGGCGCCTCCAGCAGGCGCGGGATGAAGCGCTCCCGCAGCAGGCCGGGCTGGGCGTAGCGGCCGTTGGAGTTGAAGCCGAAGCCGGTGGCGGAGCGGCCATGGCCGTCCTCCACCGTGACGGCGACGATGCTCGCCGTCATCTTCGAGAAGTCGATATAGGCGTTGGCGATGTCGCTGGCGATCGGCGCGACGCCGTCGCGGATGGCGGTGATGCGCATGGGGTCAGATGGCCTTCTTGGCGCGGAGCGTGTCGATCTCCTCCGAGGCGAAGCCGAATTCGCGCAGCACGGAGGTGGTGTGCTGGCCGCGCTCCGGCGTCGGCTGGCGCGGCGGCTCGACGCCGGCGAGCTGCATGGGCGGCCGCACCAGGTTGATCTCGCCGAGCTGCGGGTGGCGCACCGGCCAGGCGAGGCCGAGATGCCGCACCTGCGCGTCGTCGAACACTTGGTCCATGGAATAGACCGGGCCGCAGGGCACGCCGGCGGCGTTGAAGGCCTCGATCCAGTGGGCGGCGGTGTCCGTCTCCAGCTTCGCCTGCAGCACGGCGTTGGTCTTGGCGCGGTTCTGCGAGCGCAGCTTGTCGGTGGCGAGGTCGGGGTCGGCCGCCTCCGCCTCGATGCCGAGCACGCCGACGATGCGCCGCCACATCTCGCCGCCGCCGGCGGCGATGTTGATGACGCCGTCGCTGGTGCGGAACAGGCCGGTGGGGATGGTGGTGGGGTGGTCGTTGCCGGCCTGCTGCGGCACCTCGCCCTTCATGGTCCAGCGCGTGGCCTGGAAGTCCATCATGCCCACCATCGCCTCCAGCAGCGAGGTGTGCACCCAGCGGCCGCGCCCCGTCTGCTCCCGCTCCAGCAGCGCGACGAGGATGCCGATGGCGCAGTAGAGCCCGGCGGTGAGGTCGGCCACGGGGATGCCGGCACGCACCGGCCCCTGGCCGGGCAGGCCGGTCACGCTCATCAGCCCGCCCATGCCCTGGGCGATCTGGTCGAAGCCGGGCCGCTTCGCATAGGGGCCGTCCTGCCCGAAGCCGGAGATGGAGCCGAGCACGATGCGCGGGTTGATGGCGGCGAGCGCCTCGTAGCCGATGCCGAGGCGGTCCTTCACGTCGGGGCGGTAGTTCTCCACCACCACATCGGCCTGCGCCACCAGGCGCCGGAACGCCGCCAGCCCGTCCGGCGACTTCAGGTTCAGCGTGATGCCGCGCTTGTTGCGGTGGACGTTCTGGTAGTCCGGCCCGAGCGTGTCGCCGCCCAGCCCCTTGCCGGTGTCGACCGCCTCCGGCGCCTCGATCTTGATGACATTGGCGCCCCAGTCGGCCAGCTGGCGCACGCAGGTGGGGCCGGAGCGGACGCGGGTGAGGTCGAGCACGGTGAAGCGGGCGAGCGGCAGCATGGGCCTGGGTTTCCTCCGGCGGTGGCGCCGTGGAATGGCGCCCGGCCAGAGTAACGCGCGGCGCCGGGGCGGGAAGCCCCCCTGGCCGGCCCCCGCGCTGGCGCCGCGCCGCCGCCCTGCCTAAACCGGGGCTTCCAGCAGGAGAGCTTCGCCGCATGTTGATCCGCCCCGCCCGTGCCGAGGACCAGACTTCCCTCTGGTCCATCCTCGGCCCGACCATCCGTGCCGGCGAGACCTATGCCCTGCCGCGCGACATGGGCGAGGCGGCGGCGCTGGCCTACTGGCTGGGCGCGGACCGCGAGACCTTCGTGGCGGAGGCGGGGGGCGAGATCCTCGGCACCTACTACATCCGCCCCAACCAGGCGGGGGGCGGGGCGCATGTGGCCAATTGCGGCTACATGACCGCGGCCGCCGCCACCGGGCGGGGCGTTGCGCGGGCGATGTGCGCGCACTCGCTGGAGCACGCCCGGGCGCGCGGCTACCGGGCGATGCAGTTCAACTGCGTGGTCAGCACCAATGAGCGGGCGGTGCGGCTGTGGCAGGCCATGGGCTTCGAGATCCTGGCCCGCCTGCCGGGCGCGTTCCGCCACCCCACGGCCGGCGAGGTGGACGCGCTGGTGATGTTCCAGGCGCTCTGACCGCGCCCGCTCAGCCGAGCGGGCTGTCCGCGAGGCGGGCGAAGGGGCCGTAGAGGTCGCAGAGATCGGTGCTGGGGCTGAGCTTGCGGTAGCGCATCGGCGAGAGCGGGTCCCGCGGCTGCACGGCCAGCAATTGCTGCCCGTTCCGGTCGAGGAAGAGGCGGTGGTGGAAGCTGTCGCCGCGGTGGATGACGAAGACGCCGCGCGTCTCCGCCACCTGCTCCCCCAGATCGTCCAGCGCCCAGCGGCGCCAGGTGACGGCCCAGCCCTGGCGGGTGCGGGTGAGGGCGCGCGCATCCATCTCGGCATTGCGGGAGAAGAAGTCCCGGTGCGATTCGACAAGCTGGGCGAGGTCGTCCCGCAGGCGGTTGAGGATGGGGTTGAGTGCGGCCGGCGGCGGTGGCGGCGCCGCCTGGTGCACATCGGTGCCGCCATAGCCGGTGAAGCGGGCCTGCTGGTAGTCGGCCAGTGGCGAGGGGCTGCGCCGGCCGCCCGGCACGATGCCAGGACCCGCGCCGGGCGTGCCCGGCAGGGTGGGGTTTTTCCAGAGTCCGCTCATGCCAGATCCTCCGCCCGCAGATGCCGGGGATTCCTGCCATGCTTCCCTGAAGAAAGTCTGAAGGCGCCGCAGGCCGGCGCGCTTCAGCCGGTGCCCACGCGCTTCAGCCGGTGCCCACGCGCTTCAGCCGGTGACGGTGTAGCCTTCCTCCGCCACCAGCGCGGCGACGCGCGCGCGCGGCAGGCCGGTGGCGGCGCGCACCGTGCCGGCGGCGAGGTCCACCGCCACCTCCGCCTTCGGGTCCTCGGCGCGGATCGCCTCGGTCACGGCGCGCACGCAGTGGCCGCAGCTCATGCCCTGCACGGTCAGGGTGTGGGTCTCGGTCATGGCAGCTTCTCCAGTTCGTCCAGGATGGGGCAGTCGGGGCGGGCATCGCCGTGGCAGTGGGCGGCCAGGTGGCGCAGCGAGCGGGCCATGGCCTGCATCGCCTCCGCCTTGGCCTCCAGCGCCGCAACATGGTCCAGCGCGATGCGCCGCACATCGGCGCTGGCGCGGTGGCGGTCCCGCCACAGCGCCAGCAGGCGGCGCACATCCTCCAGCGGGAAGGCGAGCGCCCGGGCGTGGCGGATGAAGCGCAGCACCGCGATGTCGGCCTCCGCGTAGTCGCGGTAGCCATTGGCCAGGCGCCGTGCCGTCAGCAGCCCCTCCGCCTCGTAGTGGCGGATCATCTTGGCGCTGAGGCCGGAGCGCCGCGCCGCCTCGCCGATGTTCATGCGCGCGCCCTCCAGCGGCGGAGCAGCAGCGCGTTGGAGAGCACCGCCACCGAGGAGAAGGCCATCGCCGCCCCCGCCAGTGCCGGCGAGAGCAGGCCGAAGGCCGCGAGCGGGATGCCCAGCGTGTTGAACCCGAAGGCCCAGGCCAGGTTCTGCCGGATCTTTGCCAGCGTCGCGCGGGTGATGGAGAGCGTCGCCGGCACCAGCGCCGGGTCCGGGCGCAGCAGCGTCACATGCGCGGCGGCGATGGCGGCATCCGTGCCGCTGCCCATGGCGATGCCGAGATCGGCGGTGGCGAGTGCGGCGGCGTCGTTCACGCCATCCCCCACCATGGCCACGCGGCGGCCCTCGCGCTGCCAGGCGGCGATGCGCTCGGCCTTCTGCGCCGGCAGCACCTCGGCCGCCACCTCCGTGATGCCGAGGCTCTGCGCCACGGCGCGGGCGGCGGCGGGGCCGTCGCCGCTCAGCATGGCGGTGGCGACGCCCTGGGCGGCCAGCGCGGCCACGGCCGCGCCGGCGCTCTCGCGCGGCGTGTCGGCGAAGGCCAGCAGGGCCAGGGCCTGGGGCGGCTCGGGCCGGATCAGCCAGGAGAGGGTTTCCCCGCGCCCGGCGGCGGCCTCGGCCTCGGCGGCCAGCGGGCCGGGGGCGGCGCCGCTCTCGGCCAGCAGCCGGTTGCTGCCGAGCAGCAGGCGCTGCCCGTCCACCACCCCCTCCACGCCGCGCCCGGGCAGGGCGCGGAAGGCTTCGGCCGGGGCGGGCGTGCCGCCGGCCTGTTCCAGCACGGCGCGGGCCAGCGGATGCTCGCTGCCGGCCTGGAGGCGCGCGGCGGCGGCCAGCGCCCCGGCGCGGTCCTGGCCCGGGGCGGGGTGCAGCGCCGCCAGCCGGGGGCGGCCCTCGGTCAGCGTGCCGGTCTTGTCGAAGGCGACAAGGGTGATGTGCCCGGCCCGCTCCAGCGCCTCGGCGTCGCGGATCAGGATGCCGGCGCGGGCGGCGGCGCCGGTGCCGGCCATGATGGCGGCCGGCGTCGCCAGGCCCAGCGCGCAGGGGCAGGCGATGACCAGAACCGCCACCGCGTGCAGGATGGCCGCCGCCACCCCGCCGCCGGCGAGCAGCCAGCCCAGGAAGGTGAGCGCGGCGATGCCCAGCACCACCGGCACGAAGACGGCGCTGACCCGGTCCACCAGCTTCTGCACCGGCGCGCGGCTGGCCTGGGCCGCCTGCACCAGCTTCGCCACCTGCGCCAGCCGCGTCTCGGCGCCGACCGCCGTGGCGCGCAGCACCAGCCTGCCATCCAGCGCCACCGTGCCGGTGGCCACCGTGTCGCCCGGGTGCTTCTCCACGGCGCGGCTCTCGCCGGTCAGGGCGCTTTCATCGACGCCCGAGGCGCCCTCCTCCACCGTGCCGTCGGCGGGGATGCGCTCGCCGGGGCGGACCACCACGCGGTCGCCAGGGTGGAGGGCGGCGATCGGCACCTCCTGCTCCAGCCCCGCCGCATCCAGCCGGCGGGCGGTGCGCGGGCGCAGCGCCAGAAGGGCCGCGATGGCGGCCCCCGTGGCGCGGCGGGCGCGCGATTCGAGGTGCCGCCCCAGCAGCACGAAGGCGATGACCACCGCCGCCGCCTCGAAGTAGAGATGCGGCTCGCCCTGCAGCAGCAGCACCAGCGAGAGGCCGAAGGCGGCGCTGGTGCCGATGGCCACCAGCAGGTCCATGTTGCCGGTGCGCGCCTTCAGCGCCGACCAGCCGGCGCGGTAGAAGCGCAGCCCCAGCCAGAATTGCAGCGGCGCCGCCAGCAGCGCCTGCGCCCAGCCCGGCGGCATCCAGTGCCGGCCGAAGGCCATCCCCACCATGCCGATGAGGAAGGGCGCGGCCAGGGCGAAGGCGAGCGCCAGCTCCAGCCGCTCCCGCCGCAGCTGGCGGGCCTGCGTGGCCTCCTCGTCCGGCCCGGCCTCGGCGCGCAGGGCATAGCCGGCGCGGCCGATGGCCTCGGCCAGGGACTCGGTCTCCGTCCCCGCCAGCAGGCGCAGATGCGCCGTCTCCGAGGCCAGGTTCACCGAGACGTCCAGCACGCCCGGCACCTTCCGCAGCGCGCGCTCCACCCGCCCCGCGCAGCTGGCGCAGGTCATGCCCTCGATGGCGAGGTCCCGCTCCGTCTCGGCCACGCCGTAGCCGGCGCGGGCGATGGCCTCGCGCAGCGCCTCGAGGCTGGCGGTGCCCTCGGCCTCCGCCTGCTCGCTGGCCAGGTTGACCCGGGCCTCGGTGACGCCCGGCACCTTTCGCAGGGCACGCTCCACGCGGCCGGCGCAGCTCGCGCAGGTCATGCCGGTCACGGGCAGGGTCAGGCGGGTGGGGGCGGGGGCGAGGTCGGGCATGACGCCAAGATGGGGATTCCCATTGTGGGAAGGTCAAGGGGCGAATGCGGAAACCTCGCCGCAAGCGCGGGGCTGGCCATTGACCCGGAGCCGCCGAGAGAGAACATCCCGCCCGTCATGCACCGCACCGCCCTGCTCTGCGCCCTCCTCGCCCTGCCCGCCACCACGCTGGCGCAGGGTTCCCCGGCACCGGCCTCCACGGCACCGGCTCCCGCTGCCACGGCCCCCACGGCACCGGCTCCCGCCGCCCCGGCGGAGGCGGGCAACCGGCTCCAGCTCGTCAACCGCACCGGGCAGGACGCCACCAGCCTGCAGGCGGTGCGCAGCGGCCGCGCCGACTGGGGGGCCAACACCCTGCCGCGGCCGATGCCGACCGACAAATCCTTCACCCTGCGCACCCGCGCCGAGGCCGGCTGCCGCTTCGACATCCGCCTGACCGTGGCGGATGGCCGGGTGGCGGTGCTGCGGGACCGCGACATCTGCGCCGAGCCGCGCGTGGTGGTGGAGGAGGCCGCGCTGCGCGCCGCGCCCAGCCGCCCCGCCGCCGGCCAGCCGGACCCCAAGGCGCGCGCCGCCTCCGGCACCGGCTTCGTCGTGGCCACTGACCGGGTGCTGACCAACCATCACGTGGTGGATGGCTGCGACCGCATCTTCGTCCGCACCGCCGACGGGCGGACGCTGCCCGCCGTGCCGCCCGCGCGGGTGGATGCCGGCATCGACCTCGCTTTGCTGGCCGTGCCGGGCGACCCGGGCGAGCCGCTGCCCTTCCGCGCCAGCCCCGAGGTGCGGCGGGGCGAGGGTGTCATCGCCTTCGGCTTCCCGCTGGCCGGGCTGCTCTCCTCCGACCCCAAGCTGACGCGGGGCGAGGTGAACGGGCTGAACGGCCTCGGCAACAACCCCAACCACTACCAGATCAGCGCCGAGGTGCAGCCGGGCAATTCCGGCGGCCCGCTGCTGGACATGCAGGGCCACATCGTCGGCGTGGTGGTGAGCAAGCTGCACGCGCAGAACATCGCCAAGCGCACCGGCGACATCCCGCAGAACGTGAACTTCGCGGTGAAGGGCGCGGTGGCGCAGGAATTCCTCCGCCGCGCCCAGATCACGCCGCAGGCCGCCCCCAGCGCGGGCGCGGAGCGCAGCGCCGCCGACATCGGCGAGCTGGCCAACCGGGGCACGGTGTTCGTCCGCTGCGAGAAGTGACGGCCTAGAGCCTTTTCCGTTCGCACTGGCTCACAGAAAAGGCTCTGGCTCATTGTTTTCACGAGCATCTTCACGCGATCAGGCGAAGCAGCCTGCTCGCGATCTGCTCTAGACCCGGAAGGCCACGCTGCCGCAGGCGGCGATGTCGTAGCCGCTCAGCCGCTCCGCCCGCGCCGCGAAGCCGGGCGTGCGGGTGAAGCGGAGCAGCGCCTGCAGCTCCGGCCCGAACCAGTCCTGCGCCCGCGCCACGAGGTCGAAGCGCTCGCGGATCAGCGGCAGGAAGTGCAGCCCGCGCGCCGCCGCCTCGGCGCGGATGCCGAAGCCGGCCTCGGCACGGCCCTCGGCCACGGCGGCGGCCACCTCGTCCTCCGCCATGGCGGGCTCGGCCAGGAAGCGGAGGGAGTCCAGCCGGATCTGCGCCTCGGCCAGCAGGTGCAGCAGCAGCAGGTGGCTGCCGGCGCGCGGCTGGCGCCCGGCCACGCGCAGCCCCGGCCGCGCCAGGTCGGCGATGCCGCGCACCGCCTGCGGGTTGCCGGCGGGCAGGATCAGCCCCTGCTCGCGCCAGGCCCAGACCAGCCCCACCGCCTGCGCGTCCGGCAGCAGGTCGCGCACCGTGGCCTCGTTGAAGGCGCCGCCATCGGGGTCCGGCAGGTGGGTGGCGGCGGCCACGGCGCGGCCGGCGGCCAGGGTCTCCAGCCCCATCAGGCTGCCGCCCGCGGCGATGGCCAGGCCGCAGCCGGATTGCCGCACCGCCCAGTCCAGCAGCGGGTCGTGGCTGCCGGCCAGAATGGCGGGCGGGGCGAGGCGGGCCGCCTCCGGCCCGGCGGCGCGGCTCATCCAGCGCAGCAGCAGGTCGCGCGGGAAGATCCACTTGCCGGCCAGGATCACCGCCGGCAGGCGCTGCTGCCGGGCCAGGTCGTAGAGGGCACGCTCGGACAGGCGCAGCAGCCGCGCGGCTTCCTTCAGGGTGAGAAATTCCGGCATCAGGCGGCAGGCTCCGGCAGGTGGCGGCGGATGCTAGGGAATGGGGCGGCTCCCCGCCAGCGCCTGCCGTGTCAGTTTGCCTGCCCGAGACAAAATGCCGGACCGGAGCCAGAGCCCATGCGCCGCCGCCTCTTCCTGCCCCTGCTGCCTTTGCTCGCGGGGCTGCTCGCCAGCCTGCCGCCCCTGTCGCCCTCCCTGGCGCAGGAGCGCAGCATCACCGTCTCCTCCACCACCTCCACCGAGCAATCCGGCCTGTTCGGCCACATCCTGCCGATCTTCACGGCGAAGACGGGCATCGCCGTGCGCGTGGTGGCGCTGGGCACCGGGCAGGCGCTCGATGTCGGCCGGCGCGGCGATGCCGACGTGGTCTTCGTGCACGACCGGGCGGCGGAGGAGAAGTTCGTCGCCGAGGGCTACGCCACGCGCCGCTATCCCGTGATGTACAACGATTTCGTGCTGGCCGGGCCGAAGGCGGACCCGGCGGGGGTGCGCGCCGCCGGCGCCGACATCGCCGCCGCGCTGAAGGCCATCGCGGAGAGGAAGGCGGCCTTCATCAGCCGCGGCGACCGCTCCGGCACCCATGCGGCCGAGCTGCGGCTGTGGCGCCAGGCGGGGATCGACCCGGCGGCCACCGGCGGCGGCTGGTACAAGGAGATCGGGCAGGGGATGGGCCCGGCGCTGAACACCGCCGCCGCCGCCGAGGCCTATCTGCTGGCCGACCGCGGCACCTGGATCAGCTTCCGCAACCGCCGCGGCCTCGCCATCCTCACCGAGGGCGACCAGCGCCTGTTCAACCAGTATGGCGTGATGCTGGTGAACCCGGCGCGGCACCCGCATGTGAAGCAGGCGGAGGGCCAGGCCTTCATCGACTGGCTGGTGTCGCAGGAGGGGCAGGCGGCCATCGCCGGCTACAGGATCGACGGCGAGCAGCTCTTCTTCCCGAACGCCGGCGACCCGCGGGGCTGAACGCCGGCGCCGGCCGGCGGGGAGGGCCGCGGCTTCTCTCCGGCCGCCGCGTTACAGCCGCACGCCGCGGGTCTGGAAGGCGGTCTCGGCGTCGCGCTGCACCTCGGTGTCCAGCACGAAGGAGGCTGCCGTGGCCAGGATGATGGCGGCCACGACGCCGGTGATGAATGCCTTCATGGTTTCTCGCTCCGCGGAATGGCGTGCCTCAAGCTATGGGCAGCGGCGGCGCGGACCGCAAGAGCTTCTCCGCCTCCGCCAGCTCCTCCGGCGCGTTGGCGTTGAAGAAGGGGTCCACCGGCGTGGCGGGCCACTCGGCCTCGGCGCAGCCGAAGCGGGCGGTCCAGCGGTCGATCTTGCGCTCGCCGCCCTGCAGCGCGGCGCGCAACTCGTCCCGCAGCGCCACCGGCCAGAGGCCGATCGGCGGGTGCGACCAGCCGCCGGAGCGGGCGCAGGCCAGCGGCGTGCCCGCCGCCACGCGCGCCGCGTGCAGCCGCGCCACGAGGTCGGCCGGGATGAAGGGCGAATCGCCCGGCACCGAGACCAGCCAGGGCAGGTCCGGCCGCTCCGCCGCCGCCCAGTCCAGCCCGGCCAGGATGCCGGCGAGCGGGCCGGGATAGCCGGGCAGCCCGTCGGCCGCCACCGGCAGGCCCCAGGCGGCGAAGCGCGCCGGGTGGCCATTGGCGTTCAGCAGCACGCCCGCCACCTGCGGGCGCAGGCGGAGCAGCACATGGTCGAGCATCGGCCTTCCGCCGAGCAGGCGCAGCGGCTTGTCGCCGCCGCCCATGCGGCGCGCCAGCCCGCCCGCCAGGACGAGGCCGAGCGTCTTAGCCCGCATGGCTTTCCGCCTCCCGGCTGTTCTTGCGCCAGTGGCGGGGGCTTTCCTCGCCATCCCGCGCCGGGTCGGCGTCGAAGACGATGCGGCTCTCGCCGGCCAGCGCGATGAAGCGGCTGCCCTTGCAGCGGCCGATGAGGGTGAGGTTCGCCTCGCGCGCCAGCTCCACCCCCCAGGCGGTGAAGCCCGAGCGCGAGATGAGGATGGGAATGCCCATCCGCACGGTCTTGATGACCATCTCGGAGGTGAGGCGGCCGGTGGTGTAGAAGATCTTGTCGGCGCCCGGCTCGCCCTCGCGGAACATCCAGCCGGCGATCTTGTCCACCGCGTTGTGGCGGCCGACATCCTCCATGTAGACGATCGGCTGGTCCGCCTGGCACAGCGCGCAGCCATGGATGGCGCCGGCCTCCAGGTAGAGCGTCGGCAGGGTGTTGATGGCGCGCAGCAGGCCGTAGAGCCAGGAGGTGCGCAACACCGCCTCCGCCGGCAGCCGGACCTGGGCGAAGCCTTCCATCAGGTCGCCGAAGGCGGTGCCCTGGGCGCAGCCGGAGGTCAGCGTCTTCTTGCGCAGCTTCGCCTCGTGGTCCGTGGTCCGCTCGGTGCGGACGACGACGACGCCGAGATCCTCGTCATGGTCGATGGCGGAGACGCGGTCGTCCGGCCGCAGCATTCCCTGGTTCAGCAGGTAGCCGAGGGCGAGGTCCTCCGGATGGTCGCCGATCGTCATCATGGTGACGATCTCCTGCCCGTTCAGGTAGAGCGTCAGCGGCCGCTCGACGGTGACGCTGACCTCGACGGGCCGCCCCGCCTGGTCGAGCCCCGCCACCCGGCGGGTGAGGCGGGGGTCGGAGGGGTCGGGGCGGACGCGCAGCGCATCGGTCATGCGCCAGAGATGCCCATGCCCGACGGAAAAAAGAAGGGGTCGGCGCGGCGGGAGGGTGCCGCCACCCGCCGCGCCACCCTCAGTGGGCCGCGGGTGGCTCGCGCTGGTAGCGCGCCTCGCCGCCGCGCAGGGCCAGGGGGCGCAGCAGGAAGGCGGTGCCCCACCCCCAGCCGCCATTGACGATGGCCCATTGCCACCATGGCGCCTCGAAGCCCGGCACGCCGGGAAGCCGGCCGAACAGGGTGAGCCCGAAGGCGCCGAGCAGCGCGCCGCAGAGCAGGTCCGGCAGGGCGTGCACCCAGCGCAGGATCAGCGAGAGGAAGGCGCCGCCGAGCGCGCCCACCAGCATCAGCGCGTAGAGCGCCGGGATCTCGGTGCCGGGCAGCGGGGCGAAGAGGAAGCCGCGCTCCGGCACCAGGCGGAAGGCCTGGTGCAGCACGAACAGGCTGGCCTGGTGGAACACGACGATGGCGATGGCCCCTACCACCAGCCCGCCGCCCAGCGCGCGGCGCGGCCCGAAGGGGAGGGGCCAGCGCAGCAGCAGCAGCGCCAGGGCGGTGCCGGCCCCCAGCAGGGCGACCTCGCCCAGCCGGGCGAGGGAGATACCCTCCAGCGCCGGGCCGAGGGGGAGGGGGGTGGTCCCCCCGTTCCCCGCCATGACCCGCGCCACGACGAGGAATGCCAGGGCGAGCACCGCCCCCTTCAATGCAGCGCCGATCATGGACTTGCCGGCTTGTCTCCCCCCGTCAGGCGCGTGGGCTCAGGCGGTGCGCTCGGCGACGCATTCGCGCAGCGCCTCGCCCAGGATGCCCATGCCTTCCTTCACCAGCGAATCGGAGGCGGTGAGCGGCACCAGGAAGCGGATGACGTTGCCGCGCACGCCGCAGGAGAGCAGCACCAGCCCCTTCTGGGCCGCGCGCGCCACCAGCGCCTTGGTCAGGTCGGGGTCCGGGCGGTTGGCGTCGTCGCCCGCCACCAGCTCCATCGCCACCATGGCGCCGAGGCCGCGGATGTCGCCGATGACGCCCTTCAGGCTGTTGCTCGCCTGCATCTCCTTCAGGGCGGAGACGATGATCTCGCCGATCTGGTCGGCGCGGGCGCAGAGGCCCTCCTCCTCGATCACGTCGAGCACGGCGTTGCCGGCGGCGCAGGCCAGCGGGTTGCCGCCATAGGTGCCGCCGAGGCCGCCGGCCATCGGGCTGTCCATGATCTCCGCCTTGCCGGTGACGGCCGAGAGCGGGAAGCCGCCGGCCAGCGACTTGGCCATGGTGATGATGTCCGGCTGCACGCCGGAATGCTCGATGGCGAACAGCTTGCCGGTGCGGGCGAAGCCGGTCTGCACCTCGTCCACGATCATGACGATGCCATGCTCGTCGCAGATGCGGCGGATGCCGGCCAGCAGCTCGGCCTGGGCGATGTAGAAGCCGCCCTCGCCCTGCACCGGCTCGATGATCATGGCGGCGATGCGCTTGGGGTCCACATCGGCGCGGAACATCACCTCCAGCGCCTCCAGCGTCTGCTCGACCTCCTTGCCGTGGTAGGCGACGGGGAAGGGCAGGTGGAACACCTCGCCCGGCATCGAGCCGAAGCCCGCCTTGTAGGGCACCACCTTGCCGGTCAGCGCCATGCCGAGCAGGGTGCGGCCGTGGAAGGCGCCGGAGAAGGCGATGACGCCGTTGCGGCCCGTGTGGTGGCGGGCGATCTTCACCGCGTTCTCGATCGCCTCGGCGCCGGTGGTGAGGAACACCGTCTTGCGGGGGCCACGCGTCGGCACCACGGCGTTCAGCCGCTCGGCCAGGCGGATGTAGCCCTCATACGGCATCACCTGGATGCAGGTGTGGCTGAAGTTCTCGAGCTGCGCGGCGACGGCGGCCTTCACCTTGGGGTGCAGGTGGCCGGTGTTCACCACCGCGATGCCGGCGCCGAAATCGATGTAGCGCTTGCCCTCGATGTCGGTGATCTCGGCGTTCTCGGCCTTCGCCGCGAAGACCGGAAGCTGGATGCCGAGGCCGCGCGGCACCGCCGCCTCGCGCCTCGCCTGCAGAGCCGCGTTGCTGTCGGCTGCCGTCACGCCCATGGCCCGTACTCCTGAAGCTGCCATTGTGGAGGCCGGACGATGCGCCCGCATCGCCGCCGCGCGCAAGGGCGCAACGACAGGAAATCGGCCATCGGGCGAGGCTTTGCGCTCCTGGCTATCGCAATGCGATCAAGGGGATGGACGGGCCTGCCGCGGGCCCGCGCGCGCCCGGCCGGCGGCCGCTCAGCCGCCGGCGAGCCCCAGGGCGAGCGTGGCGAGCAGGCAGGCCCCCAGGCTGAGCAGCACCGGCAGGTCCGGCTCCGCCGCCAGGGGGGCGGCGAAGGCGCAGGCGGGCAGGGCCTGCGGCGTGGGCCGGTTGTCTTCCGCGTGGAGCATGATGGGCTTCCCGTTAAACACGTTTGACAAGCGGCATATAAATAATTCTACGGTAAGTTCCAAGAAAACACTCTGGCCCCTTCCTTGCACTTGGTTCCTTGCCCCTGCCCGCCGAAGCGGCCCGGAGATGCCGCGCCGAGACGCTGCACAGCCGGAGCTGACGAGGTTCGGGACGATGAGAGGCAGGCGCCGGAACGCCCTTCTGGAAACCACGATTTCATGACGCAGAATAGATTGCCCCGCCGCGCCCTGCCGGGCCTGCTCGCCGCCCTGGCCGCGCCGCTGCTGCCGCCGGCCCGCGCGCCGCGGGCCCAGCCCGCCGAGACCGCCGCCTTTCCCGACCGGCCGCTGCGGCTGATCGTGCCGGTGGCGCCGGGCGGCAGCCAGGACCTGGTGGCGCGGCTGCTGGCCCGCGGCATGGGCGAGGCGCTGGGCCGCGCCGTGCAGGTGGAGAACCTGCCCGGCGCCGGCAGCAACATCGGCTACGAGGCCGCCGCGCGGGCGAAGCCGGATGGCTACACGCTGCTCGCCGGCTCCGACAGCCTGTCGATCAACGCCGCCCTCTTCCCGCGCCTGGGCTACGACCCGCTGCGCGCCTTCGAGCCCATCCTGCCCGGCGTCGCCGTGCCGCAGATCCTGGTGGTGCGGGCCGAGGCGCCGCAGCGCGACCTGGCCGGATTCGCCGAGGCGGCGCGCGGCGGCGCCCTGGCGGTGGGCACGCCGGGCAATGGCAGCCTCTCCCACCTCGTCGGCGAGCTGATGCAGCAGGCGGCCGAGATCCGCTGGACCCATGTGCCCTACCGGGGCGGCGCCCTGGCCATCAACGACCTGCTGGCCGGGCATCTGGAGGGGGTGTGGATCAACATCGGCGCCGTCACCGACCATGTGCGCGGCGGCCGGCTGCGCGGCCTCGCCGTGTCCGCGCCACGCCGCGCCGCCGCCCTGCCGGAGGTGCCGACGCTGGAGGAGGCGGGGCTGCGCAACCTCGCCGCCACGGGCTGGCACGGGCTGGTGGCGCCGGCCGGGCTGCCGCCCGCCATCGCCGCGCGGCTGCACGCCGCCGGTCAGGCGGCCCTGCGCCGGCCGGAGGTGGCGGAGCGGCTGGCCGCGCTCGGGGTGGAGGTGCTCGACGAGCCGCCCGCGGCGCTGGAACGGCGGATCCTGGCCGACGCGGAACGCTGGGCGGCGGTGGTGAGGCGGGCGGGGATCAGGCCCGACTGACCCCCGGTCCCGCCGGCGGCGGCGCGCGTGGCGTCAGGGGGCGGCGAAGTCGCGGGCGAGGCGGCGCCGCGCCTCCGCGTCGCGGGCGATGGCGACGATGGCGCCCGTGCCCTCGCCGGGCAGGAAATCCTCCAGCGGGCGGAACTGCATGTTCAGCGCGTGGCGGCTGGCCCATTCGCGCAGGGCCTGCTCCTGCCCGAGGGAGAAGATGCGAAGCTCGATGGGCGGCGGGGAGGGGGTGTCCGGCATGGGGCGCGCTTCCCCGGGCTCAGGCGCGCAGCACGGGGCCGAAGGCGTCGGTGCTGGTGGCGCGCACCACCGAGGCGAAGAGGCGCAGCGCATCGGGGCCGCCCTGGTCGAGCAGCGAGCCGCCTTCCATCTCGCGCGCCAGGAGCTCGGCATGGCCGGCCAGGGTCTCGGCGGCGCGCCGCAGCGCCTCGCGCGAGAGGGCAAGCTGCTGTTGCTCGGAGAAATCGTGCCAGGTTGCGGGCCGGGGGGGCATGGTCGTGTCCCAGGATGCGGCCGTCTTGGCATTGTGGAGGTCCGTCCGGTGACGGCAGGGGCAGGATGGCGCGGAAAGGTTAAGGGTTGGCGAATGCGGTGGGGCGGATGCGCATCCGCCCCACGTGGTTTCCCTCAGTCCTTCCGGACCAGCTCGTAGAGCGCCACCGAGGCGGCGACCGAGACGTTCAGGCTCTCCACCGCGCCGCTGATGGGCAGGCGCACCAGCTCGTCGCAGGTCTCGCGCTGCAGGCGGCGCAGGCCGGTGTCCTCGGCGCCCAGCACCAGGGCCACGGGGCGGTCCT
This sequence comes from Roseomonas sp. TS2, assembly GCF_058833935.1. NCBI lineage: Bacteria > Pseudomonadati > Pseudomonadota > Alphaproteobacteria > Acetobacterales > Roseomonadaceae > Roseomonas > Roseomonas sp. TS2. Next base: position 33,267 of record NZ_JCACVY010000027.1, read on the forward strand.
TCGGGCGGGCCTCGGCCAGGGTGTTGTTGGCGTCGCCATCCAGCCCCATCACCCAGTAGCCGGCGCGCTGCAGCGTCTGGATGGTGCGGGCCAGGTTCACCTCCCGCGCCACCGGCACGCTGTCCAGCGCGCCGACGGCGGCGCGCGCCATGGCGCCGGTCTCCGGCGGCGCGTTGCGGTCCTGCATCACCACCGCCGCGGCGCCGAAGGCGGCGGCGGAGCGCAGGATGGCGCCGACATTGCGCGGGTCCGTCACCTGGTCGAGCAGCAGCACCGGCCCGCGCGAGCGCGCCAGCGCATCCTCCAGCGGCACCGGCGGCAGCGGCTCGCACAGCAGGGCGATGCCCTGGTGCACCGCGTCCTCGGTCAGGAAGGTCTGGAAGCGGCCGCGCTCCACCCGCTCGGGCTGGATCTTCCAGGGGCGCGGCAGGCGCTCGGCCAGCGCCGCCTCGGCCTCGGTGGTGAGCAGCAGGCGGCGCAGCCGGCGCTGCGGGTTGGCCAGCGCCGCGGCCACGGTGTGCAGGCCGT
>NZ_JCACVY010000028.1:0-32182 GCF_058833935.1 Roseomonas sp. TS2
CGCTTTCCAGCCCAGTCCTGGTGGTGGCCGCAGCAATAGGCGGCCCGCGCATATTCTTCTCCACACGGCCGCCACGGATCTCCGGGCGGCCTTTTTCGTGATCTCTCCCCCCCTGCCTCCGGAAGCCCGTGGCCCCCAAAGCCCGAAGGCGACCATGCAGACCGCAGACCACACCCCCTACCAGACCCGGGGCGGCATCACCGTCCACCACCACGCCGAGGCAGCCAGGGCCGAGGGCGCCCGCGAGGCCCTGGCCCGCCGGCTGGACCGGCAGCGCGGCGTGCTGCTCTCCTCCTCCTTCGAGTTTCCCGGCCGCTACACGCGCTGGGACCTGGGCTTCGCCGACCCGCCGCTGATGGTCACGGCGCGCGGCCGCTCCGTGCGCATCCTGGCGCTGAACGGGCGGGGCGGGGTGCTGCTGCCGGCCATCGCCGCCGCGCTGCGGCCGATGCCGGAACTCGCCTCCTTCAGCGAGAGCGCCGACGAGATCGCCCTCTGCGTCCGCGCGCCGGAGGCGGCGCTGCCGGAGGAGGAGCGCTCCCGCCTGCCCTCCGTCTTCTCGGTGCTGCGGGCGCTGCGCGACCTCTTCGCCAGCCCCGAGGACCCGCATCTGGGCCTCTACGGCGCCTTCGGCTACGACCTGGTGTTCCAGTTCGAGCCGGTGCCGCTCCGCCTGCCGCGTGCGCCGGACCAGCGCGACCTGGTGCTCTACCTGCCGGACGAGATCCTGGTGGTGGACCATCTGCGCGGCGCCGCCACCCTGCACCGCTACGACTTCACCGCCCTCGGCCGCACGACGCGGGGCCAGCCCCGCGCCACCCGCGCCGACCCCTTCCGCATTAGCCCCACCCATATCGGCCAGGGCGCCGCCCCGCCCGAGAGCGACCACGCCCCCGGCGAATACGCCGCCATGGTGGAGCGGGCGAAGCAGGCCTTCGCGCGCGGCGACCTGTTCGAGGTGGTGCTCGGCCAGACCTTCGCCGGCACCTGCGCCGAGGCGCCGAGCGTGCTGTTCGACCGGCTGCGGCGCGTGAACCCCGCCCCCTATGGCGCGCTGATGAATCTCGGCGAGGGCGAGTTCCTCGTCGCCGCCAGCCCGGAGATGTTCGTCCGCGTCGAGGGCCGGCGGATCGAGACCTGCCCGATCAGCGGCACCATCCGCCGCGGGCGGGACGCGCTGGAGGACGCGGCCAACATCCGCGCGCTCCTCAACTCCGAGAAGGAGGAGAGCGAGCTGACCATGTGCACCGACGTGGACCGCAACGACAAGTCGCGCGTCTGCGTCCCTGGCACGGTGCGCGTCATCGGCCGGCGGCAGATCGAGATGTATTCCCGCCTGATCCACACGGTGGACCATGTGGAGGGCACCCTGCTGCCGGAGCGCGACGCGCTGGACGGCTTCCTCTCCCATGCCTGGGCGGTGACGGTGACGGGGGCGCCGAAAAGCTGGGCCATCCGCCATGTGGAGGCCGAGGAGCGCTCCGCCCGCCGCTGGTATGGCGGCGCCATCGGGCGGATGACCTTCGACGGCAACATGAACACCGGCCTGACGCTGCGCACCATCCGGCTGAAGGATGGCGTGGCCGAGGTGCGCGCCGGCGCCACCCTGCTGCACGACAGCGACCCGGCCGCCGAGGAGGCGGAGTGCCGCCTGAAGGCCAGCGCCATGTTCGCCGCCCTCCGTGGCGAGGCACCCGCCGCCGCCGCCACGCTGCCCGCCCTGCCGCGCCCTGCGGGCCCCGCGTCGCGCGTGCTGCTGGTCGACCACGAGGACAGCTTCGTTCACACCCTGGGCGGCTATTTCCGCGCGGCGGGGGCGGAGCTGCGCACCCTGCGGCCGGAACTGGCCCGCGCCGCGCTACGCGAGGGCGGCGGCGCCGACCTCGTGGTGCTCTCCCCCGGCCCCGGCCGCCCCGCCGACTTCGCCATGTCCGAGACGCTGGACCTCATCCTCCGGCGCGGGCTGCCGGCCTTCGGCGTCTGCCTCGGGCTGCAGGGCATGGTCGAGCATTTCGGCGGCACGCTGGACGTGCTGGCGCGGCCGATGCACGGCAAGTCCTCCATCGTGCGCAACCTCGGCGGGCGGCTGCTCGCCGGGCTGCCGGAGCGCTTCACCGTCGGGCGCTACCACTCGCTGCACGCGCGGCGCGTCGCGCTGCCGGCCGCGCTGCTCGCCACGGCGGAGACCGAGGATGGCGTGGTCATGGGCATCGAGCACCGCACGCTGCCGCTCTCGGCGGTGCAGTTCCATCCGGAATCGCTAATGACCGATCCGGGGAGTATCGGATTGCCGCTGGTCGCGGGGCTGCTCAGGGAGGCGGTGCCCGCCTGAGGGAAGCACGCCCGAGGGAAGCGGAGACATTCCCGGGGGCATGCCCCCGGGGAGGGCACTCCGCCTCAGGCGACGATGACGAGGTCCGATGCCGTGACGGCGGCATTGTAGTTCAGCGTGGCCACCAGGGTCTCGCCGCCCGCCTCGGCACCGTTGGCATCATAGATCAGCTGTGCCGGGCTGTTATACAAATGAGGGTTGTGGGTCCAGCTGGTCCCCGGCAGGAAGACGAATTGCCCATGCTCCGTGCCGCCAGCCGCCGTGCCGCTGGCAAAAAAGCCGTTGAGGCTCACCTCCAGCCCGGCTTCCAGCCCGCCGCCGAGCCAGGCGGCGGAGACCACGATCAGGTCAACCCCGTGCCGGAAATCCTCGATGCTGTCGCCCACGCCGTCGAGGTGGAAGAGGTCCATGCCGGAACCGCCGGATAGTTTGTCCTTGCCGGCGCCGCCATACAGCACGTCATTGCCGTTCTCGCCATACAGCCAGTCATTGCCCTCGCCCCCATCCAGCCGGTCGTTCCCCTCGCCCCCGTACAGGATGTCGCTCCGCCCCATGCCGAGCAGGGTGTTGTGGCCCGCGTTCCCCCGCATCACGTTTTCCAGCGCGTTGCCGGTGGCGGTCAGGTCGGCGTTGCCGCTCATCTCCAGGGCTTCGACGTAGCGGCCGCTCATGCTGAAATCGATCGAGACGATCACACGGTCAGTGCCGGCGCCGCGCGTCTCGACGATGACATCGCCGGAATGGTCGATGACATAGACGTCGTTGCCGTCGCCGCCCTTCATTCTGTCCGCGCCGGCACCACCATCGAGGTAATCATCGCCCGCGGCGCCGTGCAGCGTATCGATGCCCTCGCCGCCATAGAGGCGATCATAACCTGCGGCGCCTTCCAGCGTATCGTCACCCTCGTCTCCAGAGAGTTCATCATTGCCCGCGGCGCCGGTCAGCGTGTCGTTGCCCGCGCCGCCATAGAGGCGGCTATAGGAGGCGCTGCTCTCCAGCACATTGTCCAGCGCGTTGCCGGTGCCCACGAAAGTTCCATTTTCCGTGCCGGTGCCCTTCAGCCTTTCCACGGTCTCCAGCCCCTCCAGGGAGTAGCGCTGTAGCCCGGTGACGATGGTATCGGTGCCCTCGCCGGCCACCTCGATCACGCGATCCTCGGGCGTATCCACGTGATAGGTGTCGTTGCCGGTGCCGCCTTCCATGATGTCGGCGCCGCCGCGGCCGTCGAGCACGTCGTTGCCGCCGCCGCCCACCAGCCGGTTGGCGGCGATGTTGCCGATGATCGTGTTGGCGAGAGCGTTGCCCGTGCCGCTGATGGCGTCGATTCCGGTCAGCGTCAGGTTCTCGATGTATTGCCTGGACAGCGAGAAGGAGAGGCTGCTGCGCACCGTGTCGGTGCCCTCGCCGCTCGCCTCCACCACCACATCGGCGGCGTCGTCGACGACGTAGAGGTCATCGCCCGCGCCGCCGATCATGCGGTCGGCGCCGGAATTGCCGTCCAGCGTGTCGTTGCCGGCGCCGCCCTCCAGCCAGTCCATCCCGGCGCGGCCGAGCAGCGTGTCGTGGCCAAGGCCGCCGAACAGCGTGTCCTCCCCGGCCGTGCCGGTCAGCAGGTCATCCCCCTCCGTGCCCTGAAGGGCATCGGCCAGGGCCAGGGCGGTCAGGCGCTTTCGGGACATGGCATCTTCCGGGCGGACGGCGCGAACCGGCCGCGTGCATTGTTGCGAATATTATGCAACCGTTAACATGGGCCTGGCGCGGCGGCGATGACGTTTCGCCGAAGACGATTAAGCTTTCCAGCGAATCCTCGGAGGAGCCCCGCCATGCCCGACTGGAACCGCGCCACCGCCGAAGCCGCCGCCCTCGCCGGCGCCTGGTCCGAGGCACAGGGGCCGGGGGGCGCGGTGGTGCTGTTCGATACCGGCGGCATCCGCCACGCCGCGGCGGGCGGCTTCGCCAGCATCGAGCACGCCCTGCCCTTCACGCCGGATACCACCAACCGCCTGGCCTCCATCAGCAAGCACTTCCTGGCCGCCACGCTGCTGCTGGAGGAAATCCCGCTGGAGGCGCCGCTCGGCACGCTGCTGGAGGGGCTGCCCCCCGCCATCGGCACCGTGCCGCTGGCGCGGGCGCTGGACATGACCGGCGGCCTGCCGGACATGATGGAGGTGCTCTGGCAGCAGGGCGTGCCCTACACCGCCAGCCTCACCGCCGCCGAGGTGATGGCCGTCGCCCACCGCCTGCCGAGGGTGAACGCGCTGCCCGGCGAGGAAATGGCCTATTCCAACACCGGCTGGCGGCTCGGCCAGTCGGTGCTGCCGGCGCAGCGCGGCGTCTCCTACGCCGAGGCGCTGCGCCGCCGCCTGCTGGAGCCGCTCGGCCTGCCGCTGCATTTCCCGGAGGACGAGCAGGAGCCGGTGCCCGGCCTCGCCACCGGCTACTGGCGCGACGGCACCGCATGGCGGCGCGGGCGCTACGGCATGCACTTCTCCGCCTCGGGCGGCATGGCGGGCAGCGCCGCGGCGCTGGCGGGCTGGGGCGCGGCGCTGCTGGCCGGGCGCGGCCCGCTGGCGGGCATGCTGGAGCGCCTCACCGCGCCCCGCGCCTTCGCCGACGGCACGCCGAGCGTCTATCGCCTCGGCCTGGTCTGCACCCGGCTCGGCACGGTGGAGGTGGTGGCGCATGGCGGCTCCCTGCCCGGCTACCGCAACCACCTGCTGATGGCGCCCGGCCTCGGCTGCGGCGTGGTGCTGCTGACCAACCGGGAGGAGGACGCGCTGCAGCCGGCGCTGCGCATCCTGGCCGCGCTGGTGGGGGAGGCGGTGCCGCCGCCCGCCACCCTCGCCGCGCCGGGCCTGTTCGCGGCGGCGGAGGGGCCGTTCTGGGCCGAGCTCACCGCCGGCGCCCTCAGCGTCATGGGCGGGCACGAGGCGCTGGTGGAGACCGGCACGCCCGGCGAGGCGCGCAGCCTGCCCGCCTATCTCGACATCCGCCTGCGCGCGGAGGGCGGGGATGTGCTGGCGGGGCGCATCGGCGGCGTGGCGCGGCGGCTGCACCGCGTGCCGCCCGGCCTGCCGCTGGACCCGGCGCTGGTGGGCGAGTGGCGCGAGGCCAGCTTCGGCGCCCGCCTCTCGATCCGCGCCGACGGCACGGCGCGCTTCCCCTGGGCGGGCGATCTCGGGCGCGAGACGGCGCTGACGCCGCTGCCCGGCGGCCGGGCGCTGGCCAGCCTCAGCCATGGCCCCTGGACCCATCGCCCCTGCCTCTGGCTGCAGCCGGACGGGTCGCTGCGGGTTGCCAGCCACCGCGCACGGGTGTTGCATTTCCATCCCTGCAACAATTCCGGGACCGCCGCATGACCCGCCTCCGCCTCGCCGGCCTGCTGCTTACCGCCGCGCCCCTGGCCCTCGCCCTGCCCGCCGCGGGCCAGGCCCAGCCGGCGCCGAACCGCACGCTGCGGGTGGCGCCGCATGCCGATCTGCGCACGCTGGACCCGGTCTTCGGCTCCATCGTCATCACCCGGATGCACGGGCTGATGATCTACGAGACGCTGTTCGCCTGGGATTCGAAGCTGCAGCCGCACCCGCAGATGGTGGAGAGCGTCTCCACCTCGGCGGACGGCCTCGCCTGGCGCTTCCGCCTGCGTGACGGCCTGCGCTTCCATGACGGCCAGACAGTGACGACGCGCGACGTCATCGCCTCGCTGAAGCGCTGGATGGCGCGGGACACGGTGGGGCTGAAGCTCGCCGAATACACCGCAGGGCTGGAGGCCGAGGATGAGCGCAGCTTCACGCTGAAGCTCAGGAAGCCCACCGGCATGGTGCCCTTCGCGCTCGGCTCGGCGGTCGGCCAGATCCCGGTCATCATGCGCGAGAGCGACGCCGCCACCGACCCGATGAAGCCGGTGACGGAGACCATCGGCAGCGGCCCGTTCCGCTTCAACCGCGCCGAGTGGCGCAGCGGCGCCCGCGTCGTCTACGACCGCAACGCCGACTACGTGCCGCGCGCCGAGCCGGCCGACGGCCTCGCCGGCGGCCGCGTGGTGAAGCTCGACCGCGTCGAGTGGACCATCATGCCCGACCCCGCCACCGCCGCCGCGGCGTTGCAGACGGGCGAGATCGACATCTGGGAGCAGCCGGGCCAGGACCTGATCCCGGTCCTCAGCCGCAGCCGCGATGTGCGGGTGGAGCGCTATTCCAGCCTGCCCAATCAGGGCATGCTGCGGCCCAACCACCTCTACCCGCCCTTCAACGATCCGCGCGCGCGGCTGGCGCTCGCCTATGCCACCGACCAGGCGGATTTCCTCGCCGCCGGCTTCGGCGACGAGCAGTGGTGGAAGCGCTGCGGCTCCTACTTCGTCTGCGGCAGCCCGAACGGCACCGAGGCCGGCGCCGCGCCCTACGCCAAGCCCGACCTGGAGACCGCCCGCCGCCTGCTGGCCGAGAGCGGCTACAAGGGCGAGAAGCTGGTGCTGAACTCCTCCTACGACATCGCGCCGATCGGCCGCATGGCCGAGGTGGCGGCCGAGTCGCTGAAGAAGATCGGCATGAATGTCGAGGTGCAGTTCGCCGACTGGGGCACGGTGACGACCCGCCAGCAGAACCGCAACCCGGTGGACCAGGGCGGCTGGAACCTCTTTGTCACCACCGCCTCGGGCGCAACCATGCAGTCGCCCATCACCAATATCGGCACCAACATGGCCTGCGAGCGCGCCTGGGCCGGCTGGCCCTGCGACGCGGAGGCGGAGCGCCTGCGCAACGCCGTGGTGGAGGCGGTGGACGAGCCGGCGCGGAAGGCGGCGACCGAGGCGCTGCACCGCCGCCTGGCCGAGGTGCAGCCCTACCGGGTGCTCGGCCAGTACGACCAGCCCTATGCCCGCCGCGCCAACATCTCCGGCGTGCTGGAGGCGCCGGTGATGGTGTTCTGGAACATCGAGAAGAAGTAGCGGCCGCGCCTCAGCGCCTCAGCGCCTCAGTGCGAGGCGCTGGGGCGGCGGCCCGGCCGGCGCCGCGGCGAAGGCGGCGCGCACCGCCGCCGGCCATTCCGCCACCTTGCGGCGCTCGAGGTCGACGCAGAGGAAGAGCAGCTCGCATTCCGCGCTCTCCCACCCCTCGGCCGCATGGAACAGGCGGTGGCGCAGCAGCAGCCGCTTGGCATCATGCGCCAGCACCTCGGAGCGGGCGGCGAGCGGCATCCCCTCCGTCACCTCGCGCTTGTAGGCCACCCAGTTCTCCGCCGCGAAGGTGCCGAGGCCCTGGGCGCGGAAGGCCGGCCCCAGCCCGAGCCCCGGCCACAGCGCATCGGTCGCGAGGTCGAAGGCGACCACGTAGTAGGCCAGGTTCATGTGGCCGTAATGGTCCACCCATTCGGGGCGGACGACGCCGATATCGGCTGGAGAGGGCTTCTCCAGAGAAGGTTGGTCGGGACCAGACATCACCACTCCGGGCTGCACGGCAGAGGCGCCACTTGCATGGCCGGCCCAGGGGAACACGCGGGCGGTTACCGGGCAAGCCTCGGGCCTGGCCATGCGCCGGAAGCGCCGGTGTGCCCGCCTCCCGTCGGAACGTCCTTGGGTTGTACGCTACCGGACAGCCATGCACGTTCGAAACAATCCACAAGCATGTCCATGACACAGACGCCAAACAGCGGTTGCAAACCTGACCTGGACGGCACGCGCATCCTGGTGGCCGAGGATGAGGCGGTGATCGCCATGATGGTGGAGGACTCCCTCATCGGCGCCGGTGCGCTGGTGCTGGGGCCTGTCATTTCGGTCCAGGACGCCCTCCAGATGGTGAAGGTCGCGATGGCGGATGGCGGCATCACCGCCGCCGTGCTGGATATCCAGCTCGGCGATGCAAAGGCGATCGGGGTCGCCGATGCGCTGCGCGAGCGGGGCGTGCCCTTTCTCTTCGCCACCGGGCATGACGGCCATCCGGTCCTGGATAGCCACAGGGGCGTTCCGGTGCTGTGCAAGCCCTACAACCCCGAGGACCTGGTCAGGATGATCGGGGAGCTGTGCCATGCCAGGGCATCGGCCGCCCTCGCTGGCCTAGCCGGCGCGGAGTAAGAAGCTTCCAGGATGCAGGGCGATTCCTGGCCGTTTGTGCGGTTCCGTACTCAGAATGCCGGTGAGCCGATACTATATGCCCATCATCACCCGCTGAGGCTTTCTGGCGTGGGTGGCTGAGAGTCGCATGTGCTCCCGCCGACACCACCGCGGCAGGAGCTACCGTGGCAGCCGACCGTCCATTTCCGTTCTCCCCCCCGAAACCGCCTGCTCGCCACCCTGCCGCCGGAAAGCCTCGCCCGCCTGTGGCCAAGGCTGACCCTGGTGGAGATGCCGATCCGCCGCACCCTGCATGAGCCGGAAGCCCCCATCAAAATCGTCTATTTCCACGAGACGGGATGGTCCTCCATGCTGGCGATTCTGGAGAATGGCGACGGAGCCGAGGTCGGCCTCATCGGCTTCGAAGGCGTGGTCGGCCTGTCGGCTCTCCTTGGCGGGGAGACCGATGACCTGGAGGCCCTCATCCAGGGGCCCGGCACGGCCTTCAGCCTGAGCACGGAGGATCTGCGCCAGGCGATGGAGGCGGACCCCGCCCTCCGGCGCCTGCTGCTCCGCTTTGTCCTGGCCTTCCTCGGCCAGGTGACGCGGACCGGGGCCTGCAACGGGCGGCACCACACCGATCAGCGCCTGGCGCGCTGGCTGCTGATGGCGCATGACCGGAGCGAGGGGGATGAGTTCCCCATCACGCACGAATTCCTGGCGATGATGCTGGGCGTGCGGCGCGCCGGCGTGACCGTGGCGGCCGGCGCGCTCCAGCGGGCGCAGTTCATCCGCTACGAGCGTGGCCGCATCACGATCCTGGACCGGCCGGGCCTCGAGAGCACCGCCTGCGAGTGCTACGGCGTGACCCGCCGCGCCTATGACCGCCTGTTCTGCGCAGGCACCGCCCCCTACCGCCACTGAGCGGCCTCCCGCCGCCGTCCTGATGCGGATCGTCGCCCGTGCGGAAAGGCGGATGGAGGCGCGCCGCATCGCGGCTGGCGCCCGGCCCGGCGGGCTTCATGATCTCTTGATGGCGGAAACGTACGGTAGCGTACAACGAGGGTGTTCACCACGCATTGACGCCAGGTACCTCACACCGACCGAGCAGGGCGAAGGAAAGTCTGGCCGATGCGAATTCTACTGGTCGAGGACGAGGTGCTGATCGCCATGGTGCTCGGCGAGGCGCTGGAGACCGCGGACCACGAGGTGATGGGCCCGGCCGCGACGCTGGCGGAGGCCCTGGCGCTGTGCGAGGAGGCGCGGCCCGATCTGGCGCTGCTCGACATCCATCTGCGGGATGGCAGCAGCGGGGTGGAGTTGGCCTGCATCCTCCGCAAGCGGTGGGGCATCCTGTCGGTTTTCGTCAGCGGCCAGATCCTCGAGGCCCGGCGGGCGAAGGACATCGCCCTCGGCGCCATCGGCAAGCCCTACGAGACCGGGACGGTGCTCCGCACCATCGAGATGGTGCGGGCGATGATGGATGGCGAGCCACCCACAGGCATCCCGGTGGGGCTGGAACTCTTCGGCGCCGCCAGGCCAGGCCCCACAGCCTTCTGATAACCCTCTGCCTTCTGGCAGGCCGCAGTCTTCTGACAGGCCGCAGTCTTGTGGAGCGGCGGGATCGTTTCGCCCAAGCTGTACGCTTTCGCACCGACAGGGAAAAGCCCGGGCCGTAGGCCGGAAATGCCCGCTGACGCCTTCGGGTGCGGGTAGCCGGAAGAGTTCCAGACTCCCGCCGATACTCCTGGCGAGAACCTGCTTTGCTCCCTCCCGATCCGTCCGCGCCCAATCCGCGCAACAGCCTGCTCGCGGCCCTTCCACCCGACAGTCTTTCCCGCCTCTGGCCAGAGCTTCGTCCGGTGGAGCTGAGCCTCCGGGCCAGCCTGCACGAGCCGAATGTCCCCATCACCTCCGTCTATTTTCCGGAGAGCGGCTACGTGTCCATGGTGGCCCACATGGAGGATGGCGAGGCGGCCGAAGTGGGGCTGGTGGGGCTGGAAGGCCTGGTCGGGCTTCCCGTGCTGCTCGGGGACAGCCACAGCGACATCGAGGCGATGGTCCAGTGCCCCGGCCTGGCGCTGAGCATGGGCGCGGATGCATTCCGCGCGGCGCTCGAGGCCGATCCGGCCCTGCGCACGCTTCTTCTGCGCTACACCCTCGTCCATCATGAGCAGGTTGCGCGGATGGCGGCCTGCAACGGCCGCCACCACACCGATGAGCGCCTCGCCCGCTGGCTGCTGATGGCGCATGACCGGGTCGAGGGCGATGTGCTGCCGATGACCCACCAGACCCTGTCCATGATGCTCGGCGTCCGTCGCGCCGGGATCACCGTTGCCGCGGGGCAGTTCCAGAAGGCGGGCTTCATCCGCTACGAGAAGGGCAGGATCACGGTGACCGACCGGCCCGGCCTCGAAAGCATCGCCTGCGCGTGCTACGGCATCCAGCGCGGCGCCTATGCCCGCCTGCTCGGCGCTCCTGGGAGTATCAGGCCCCGCCAGTGCCACTGAGGCCCCGGGGCAGTGCCACGGCCACCGCCTGCGGCACGGCGCGCCGCATCCCTGCGCCCGGAATGGGGGCCGAGACCGCGGCGAAGCGCCACGCGGTGCCATGAACAGGGAGGAGGCTGGAGCGGGCGAAGGGAATCGAACCCTCGTCACTTGGTTGGGAACCAAGAGCTCTACCATTGAGCTACGCCCGCGTCGGCGAAGCTTCTAGCCTGCTCTTGTGCGGGGGGCAAGCCGCGCGTAAGAGTCTTTCCGCCCGGTCCGCCAGGCGCTCGCGATTTGTCCGGCCAGCTTGCGGCGAGCTTAAACAATCGCGCTAAACGGCCGCGGCGGGGATGCGCGCGCAAACCCCGCCCGACCGGGCCGGGTGTCGATGCCAGCCCGAGAGTCGCCCGTCCGATGGCCAAGCCCGCTTCCGACCGTCCGCTGCGCCCCGCAACCCTGCTGGTCCGGGGCGGCCAGATGCGCAGCAACCTGGATGAGACCTCCGAGGCGCTCTACCTCACCTCCGGCTTCGTCTACGACAGCGCCCTGCAGGCCGAGCAGACCTTCACGGGCGAGGCGCAGCACTTCCAGTATTCCCGCTTCGGCAACCCCACCGTCCAGATGCTGGAGGCGCGCCTCGCCGCGCTGGAGGGGGCCGAGGCCTGCCGCGCCACCGCCACCGGCATGGCCGCCGTGCACGCCGCCATGCTCTCCCACCTCAAGACGGGGGACCGGGTGGTAGCCAGCCGCGCTCTGTTCGGCTCCTGCCACTGGATCGTCTCCACCCTGCTGCCGCGCTACGGCATCCAGACCGAGTTCGTCGATGGCGCCGACCTCGGGCAATGGAAGGCGGCCTTCAAGCGCCCGGCCCAGCTCGTGCTGCTGGAGACCCCCTCCAACCCGATGCTGGAGCTGGTGGACCTGAAGGCGGTGTGCGACCTGGCGCACGAGGCCGGCGCCATCGTGGTGGTGGACAACGTCTTCGCCACGCCGCTGCTGCAGAAGCCGATGCAGTTTGGCGCCGATGTGGTGGTCTATTCCGCCACCAAGCATTTCGACGGCCAGGGCCGCGTGCTGGGCGGCGCCGTGCTCGGCTCGAAGAAGTGGATCGAGGAGGTGCTGCAGCCCTTCGTGCGCAACACCGGCCCGGCCATCTCGCCCTTCAACGCCTGGACCATCCTGAAGGGGCTGGAGACGCTGCACCTGCGCGTGCCGGCCATGTGCCGCAATGCCGCCGCCGTGGCGCAGATGCTGGAGGAGCGGGCCGAGGTGGCGGCGGTGCACTACCCCACCCTCGCCAGCCATCCGCAGTATGAGCTCGCCAAGAAGCAGATGTCGGCCGGCGGCACGCTGGTCAGCTTCACCCTCAAGGGCGGCAAGGAGGCGGCCTTCCGCTTCCTCGACGCGCTGCGGGTGATCGACATCTCCAACAACCTGGGCGACGCCAAGAGCCTGATCACCCACCCCGCCACCACCACCCACATGCGCGTGGCGGCGGAGGAGCGGGCGCGGCTCGGCATCACCGACGGCGCGCTGCGCCTCTCGGTGGGGCTCGAGGACGTGGCGGACCTCGTGGAGGACATCGCCGCCGCCCTGGACGCGGTGGGCGGCGAGACCGCCCCGCGCAAGAAGCCGCTCGGCCGCATGGTGGTGGAGGAGACGGTGGCGGCGGTGAAGGCGCCGCCCGCCAAGGCAGCGGCCGCCAAGGCGCCGCGCCGCGCCCGTGCCGCCGAACCCGCCGCCGAGCCTGCCGCCGAACCCGCCCCGGCGCCTGCCGAGAAGGCGGCGGACTCCCCGCGCAAGGCGCCGGCGAAGCGCGCCGCCGCCGCCGCCCCCGCCGCCGCGCCGGAGCCCGACCTGTTCCAGCAGGGGCCGAAGCGGCGCTGAGCCGTGGAACCGGGGGGGGCGGTGAAAGAAGCCTCCCTCCCCCTCGCCCATCCGCCCGTTCACGGATGCGGGCCCGCACTCGACGCGCCGCGCGCCCCGGCGCAGAATGGGCGGCCCTCGCGCCACCGGAGAGACCATGTCGCCCGAGACCTGGATCGCCTTTCTGGCCACGGCATCGGTCATGCTGCTGATCCCGGGGCCCACCATCCTTCTCGTCATCGGCCAGTCCCTGGGCGGCGGGCGCCGGGCGGCGCTGCCGCTGGTGGCGGGCGTGGCCGCGGGCGACCTGGTGGCGATGAGCCTGTCGCTGGCCGGGCTCGGCGCGCTGCTGGCCACCTCGGCGGCGCTGTTCACCCTGCTGAAATGGGTGGGCGCGGCCTATCTCGTCTATCTCGGCGTCAGGCTGTGGCGCGCGCCGGTGGAGCCGGGCGCGGCGGCGCCGCTCAGCGCCCGCGCCGCCTGGCGGCAGGCCTTCCTCGTCACCGCGCTGAACCCGAAGTCGATCGCCTTCTTCGTCGCCTTCGTGCCGCAATTCCTCGACCCGGCCCGGCCCTTCCTGCCGCAGGCCGCCATCCTGGTGGCCAGCTTCGTCAGCCTGGCGGCGGCCAATGCGCTGCTCTACGCGCTGCTGGCCGGGCGGCTCTCCGGCGCCGTGCGCCGGCCGGCCGTGCGCCGCGCGCTGAACCGCACGGGCGGCGGCATGCTGGTGGGCGCCGGCCTCGCCACCGCCGCGCTGCGCCGCGCCGGCTGAAGGACCGCCATGACCCAGCCTCCCCTCTTCACCGCCACCACGCGCGACATCCGCGTCTCGGTGCGCGCCTTCTACCTCTCCGACCAGTCGCAGCCGGAGCAGTCGCACTTCGTCTGGGCCTATCGCGTCAGCATCGAGAACCAGGGGCAGCGCACCGTGCAGCTGCTGAAGCGGAGCTGGCAGATCACCGACGGGATGGGCCGCACCCAGCAGGTGCACGGCCCCGGCGTGGTGGGCGAGCAGCCGGTGCTGGAACCGGGCGAGAGCTTCGAATACACCTCCGGCACCCCGCTCTCCACGCCCTCGGGCTTCATGCGCGGGTTCTATCACATGCTCGACACCCTCACCGGCGAGGCGTTCGACATCGCCATTCCCCTGTTCAGCCTCGACAGCCCGCACCAGACCGGCGCGGTGCATTGATCCCTCGTCGCCCGAGCCTTGCGCCGGCGGCCATTGCCCCGGCGCCGTTCCGTCCCCATTGATGCCCCAGGGCTTTTTCTGAACGCCTTTTCTGAGCCCGTTTCCTGAGCGCCTTTCCTGACGGACCGCCAATCGGAATTCGCACCGTGAACATGACCTTTCCGCCGGCGCGTCCGCTGGCCGACCCCGCCAGCACCGACCGAGACGCGGCGCCGCGCCGCCCCAGCCGGGCCGAAGCCGAGGAAGCCGTGCGCACGCTGCTGCTCTGGGCCGGCGACGACCCCGGGCGCGAGGGGCTGGCCGACACCCCCGCCCGCGTCGCCCGCGCCTATGAGGAGTTCTTCTCCGGCTACAAGGAGGACCCGGTGGCCCTGCTGGCCCGCTCCTTCGAGGAGACGGACGGCTACGACGAGATGGTGGTGCTGCGCGACATCCGGCTGGAGAGCCATTGCGAGCACCACATGGTGCCCATCATCGGCCGCGCCCATGTGGCCTACCTCCCCGCCGGGCGGGTGGTCGGCATCTCGAAGCTGGCGCGCGTGGTGGAGGCCTATGCCCGCCGCCTGCAGATCCAGGAGAAGCTGACGGCGCAGATCGCCAACAGCATCGACTCCGTGCTGCGGCCGCGCGGCGTGGCCGTGATCATCGAGGCCAGCCACCAGTGCATGACGACGCGCGGCGTGCACAAGCCGGGCGTCGCCATGATCACCAGCCGCATGCTGGGCGAGTTCCGCACCGATCCCGCCATGCGGCGGGAGTTCCTGGCGCTGACCCAGAACGGGCGGCCGGTGCCGGAAGCCTGAGGCGGGGGCGGCCGGCCGCGCCGCCCTCCCCAGCCTGCTCGCCCTGGGCCCGCCCCCCCGGCCCGTCTCAGGGGCGGATCAGGCTTTCCTGCTGCACCGGGCCGGGCAGCGGCGCGGCGGGGGCGCCGGTCATCAGCCAGTCGCGCAGGTTGCGGCGGAGCTGGAACTCGAACTCCACGTTCAGGTCGTCCATGCCCTGGCGCACGATCTGGTCGGCGGCGCGGGCGCGGCTGGCCGGCCCCTCGTCGATCACGGTGGCGCTGCGGCGCACCTCGGCCTCGGCGAAGGCCACGCGGCGCCCGTCATCGGCCAGCACCTCGACCCGCACGCGGATGGCGAGCGACAGGCGCTCGGTGCGCTGGGTGAAGAGGCCGCCGCCATCGCCCACCTCGCGCGTCAGCATGGCGCTCTCCACCAGGAAGCGGCCGCGCCCGGTGGTGCCGACCGGCACCAGCCGCTCCCGCCCCATGCGGACCGCCTGGGCGGAAGGGGAGAGCGGCGCGGGCGGGTCGATGCGGATGCTGGGGCCGGGGCCGGGCTCCAGCACCTCGATGTTCAGCACGTTCAGCCGCAGCGGCGTCAGGTGGCCATAGGTGGGCGGCGGCTGCAGGGCCGGCTGGGCATCGCCGCCCGCGCAGGCCGCCGCCAGCACCGGCAGCGAGAGCGCGAGCCCGCGGCGTGTGATGGACATCATGATCCCCTGTTCTCCCCAGTTGGAGCGGACCCCGCCCCGGTGGGACCACCGGAGGGGCCGAAGATGCCTCTACAAACCACGCGGCGGGCGCGGCGGCCATACCGGCCGTCACGCCACTCCCGCCCAGGGCGGTGTCAGGCCTGGCCGGCGGCGGGCTGCACCTCGTCCCGCGGGAAGCGGAAGCCGACATTGCAGAACTCGCAGGTCATGGTGATGTCGCCATTCTCGGCCATGTGGTCGAGGTCGTCCGTGCCGAAGCCGGCCAGCACCGAGGCCAGCCGCGCGCGGGAGCAGCGGCAGCCATAGGAGAGCGGGCGCGGCCGGTCGAGCATCAGCCCCTCGGCGTGGAACAGCCGGTACAGCAGCCGGTCGGAGGAGAGGGCATCGTCCAGCATCTCCGCCTCGGTGATGGTGGTGGCCAGGGCGAGCGCAGTCTCCCACGCATCCTCCTGCGCGGCGCTGTCCATGCCGGGGCCGATGCCGCCAGCCCCCGCCACCCGCTCGAGGATCAGCGCGGAGGCGCGCCAGCCCTGCGGCGTGTGCCCGGCGGCCAGCCAGACGCGGCTGTCCAGCTGCTCGGAGGTGGCGAAATAGTGCCCCGTCATCTCCGCCAGGCTCTCGCCCTCGATGGCGACGATGCCCTGGTAGCGCTCCATCTCCGCGCCCTGGTCCACGGTGAAGGCGAGGTAGCCCTGGCCGAGCAGCGTGCCGGCGCCGGGGCTGCCCTCGGGCAGGCTTTCCGGCTCGGCGCGGGCATAGCCGCGCAGCGCGCCGGCCTCGGTGCAGTCGGCCAGCAGCATGCGGACGGGGCCGTCCCCCTTGGCCTGCAGGCTGAAGCTGCCCTGGAACTTCAGCGCGGCGGCGAGGCCGGCGGTCAGCGCCAGGGCCTGCCCCATCAGCGCCGCCACGGCGGGCGGGTTGTCGTGCCGGGTCAGCAGCGCGTCGGCCAGCGGGCCGAGCCGCACGAGGCGGCCGCGCACCGGCTTCTCCTGCAGGTGGAAGGGCTGGACCCCGCGCGGCACGGTCAGGTCCGGCACGGGCGGGCGGTCATGGTTCAGGAAATCGGGGGTGGTGGAAGGCTGGGTCGGATCGGTCACGCGGCAGGGGCCTGAAAATTCCAAAAAGCATAGATAGGGACCTCCGCCCCGCTCTGCGACGGGGCGGCGGCATCCGTGCCGCTCATGCGCGGCTTCTCCGGGCCGGCGCCCTCAGGCGACCCGGCCCTCCACCCGGTTCTCCATCAGCTGCGAGACCACCAGCTGCTGCACCGGGCGAAGGTGGTTGCCAAGGCGCAGCGCGGCGCCGCGCAGCAGCCGGGCGGGCAGGGTCTCCTCGCTGTAGAGCCTCGCCGTGGCGTTGGTGGCCAGGTAGAGCGGGCGTGTCGCGCGCCGGTGCGCGTGGGCGTAGCGGCGCAGCACGTCGGGCGCCGCGAAATCCCGCCCCGCCGCCCGGGCGGCGCGGATCTCGCCCGCCAGCGTGTCCTGCCCGCGCAGGCCGAAATTGAAGCCATGCGCCGTGACCGGATGCATCCCCACCGCCGCGTCGCCCAGCAGCACGGCGCGGGTGGTGGCGAAGCGCTCGGCATAGACCGCCACCAGCGGATAGACATGCCGGGTGCTGACCAGCTCCATGGCGCCCAGGCGCTGGCGGTAGCGGCGGGCGATCTCGGGGCCGAAGGCCGCCTCCGGCATCGCCTCCAGCCGCGCCATCTCCTCGGCCGGCAGGGTCAGCACCACGGAGGAGCAGTCGCCGTTCAGCGGCAGCATGGCCAGGGTCTGGCCATAGTCGAACCACTCGGTGGCGACGGCGTGGTGCGGCGCCGCGTGGCGCACCCGCGCCACCATCATGCGCTTGCCGAAATCCCGCATCTCGGCGCCGATGCCCAGCGCCTTGCGCACGCCGGAGAAGCGGCTGTCCGCCCCCGCCAGCAGGCCGGCCCGCAGCGCCGTGCCGTCCTCCAGCCGCAGCCAGGCGCCGTCCACGTCCGTGCCCATGGCGGCGACGCCCTGGCCAGCCAGCAGCGTCACGTCGGGGCAGGCGCGGGCCACGCGGTAGAGGGCGCGGCGGATGGCGTGGTTGGAGACCAGCCGGCCCAGCTCCGCCTCCGGCCGGCCGCGCGTGTCGAAGCGGAGCGCGTAGGCGGAGCCGCCATTGAGCACCCGCGCCTCCCGCAGCGGCGAGATGCTCTCCGCCGGGATGTGCGCCCAGGCGCCGAGGCGCTTCAGGATGTCCTGCGAATGGTAGGTGAGCGCGATCTCGCGCCCGTCGAAGGCGGCATTCTCCAGCGCCGCCTCCGCCTGCCGCTCGACCACGGCGATGGCAAGCCCCAGGCCGGACAGCGAGGCGGCAAAGGCCAGCCCCACCGGCCCGCCACCCACGACCACGACATCAAAGCGCCTCGCCCCGTCCATCCTCCCGTCCATCCCTCAGGCCCATCCTCTGCATGCCACAGCCTGTTAGGTAGGACGGCCGGCGGATTCCGCAAAGCGGCCTGTGGGAGAAAGGGCTCAGCCCGCGCGCAGCCGGCCCACCACCTCCACCAGCTCCTGCCGCAGCGCCTGGCCCTGCTGCGCCACCGCCGTGGTGGCCTCGCGCAGCGCCTCCAGCGCGCCGGCGGCGGTGCCGACATGCGCGCCGAGCCGCTCCGTGCTGTCGGCCGCGCCCTGGGTGCCGCCGGCCGCGGCGGCGGCGTTGCGGGCGATCTCGCGGGTCGCGGCGCTCTGCTCCTCCACCGCCGCGGCGATGGCCGAGGTCACCTCGTCCATCCGCCCGACGGCCTGGGCGATGCCACGCACCGTCTGCACCGCCTGCCCCGTGGCGGAGCGCATGGCGCCGATCTGGGTGCCGATCTCCTCCGTCGCCTTGGCGGTCTGGTTGGCCAGGCTCTTCACCTCGGAGGCGACCACGGCGAAGCCCTTGCCGGCCTCCCCCGCCCGCGCCGCCTCGATCGTGGCATTCAGCGCCAGCAGGTTGGTCTGCCCGGCGATGTCGGCGATCAGCTTCACCACGTCGCCGATGCGCGCCGCCGCCGCCGACAGCCCGGCCACGGTGGCGTCCGAGGCGTCCACCGCCTCCACCGCCTGGCGTGTGACGGCGGCGCCATCGCTGACGCGGCGGGTGATCTCCTCGACGCTGGCGGCGAGCTGGTCGGCGGCGGCGGCCACCGCCTGCACGTTGCGGGTGGCGCCCTGGGCGCGCTCGGTGGCGGCGCCGGCATCGCGCGCGGCGGCGCCGGTGCCCTCGCCCACGGCGCGGGTGGCGCTCTCCAGCCGCTCCACCTCGCCCCCCAGCGCCCGGGCGATGCCGCCCACGGCGGATTCGATCTGCCCGGCCAGCGCCGCCTGCATCTGCCGCTGCGCGGCGGCGGCCTGGCTGCGCTGGGCCTCGGCCGCCGCCTCCAGCGCGCGGGCCTGGCGGGCGCCCTCCCCCAGGCTGCGCACGGCGCGGCCGATCTCGCCCAGCTGGTCGTGCCGCTCGGTGCAGGGCACGGGGCGGTCGAACTGCCCGGCGGCGATGGCGTTCACCGCCCCGGCCAGCCCCTTCAGCGGGCGCAGCACGAGGCTCATCAGCCACCACACCGCCAGCGCCACCGGCAGGGTGACCGCGGCGCCGGTCCAGAGCGCGGTGAATGCCAGCCTGTCCTGCGTCGCCATCAGCGCGGCCAGCGGCTGGCCGACGAAGAGCAGCCCGACGACCCGCCCCTCCGGATCGCGGATCGGCTCGTAGATGGTCTGGTGCTCGGCGCCGAGGATGACGTTGACGCCGTGATAGGCCTCGCCGCGGCGGAACACGGCGTCATAGGCCGGGCCGGGCGCCAGCTTCGTGCCCACGGCGCGGCCGCCGTCGGGGCGGGTGACGTTGGTGGCCACGCGGGTCTCGCCGGCGAAGATGGTGGCCACGCCGCCGGCCACGGCCTTCGCCGTGTCCACCACCTCCATGCGGCCGTTCACCGGCTTGCCGTCCAGCAGCAGCGTCTCGCCCTGCAGGCGCCACTCCCGGCCCTGCAGCGCGAGCAGCGCCTTCAGCATGGCGAGGTTGCTCTCCAGCTCCTGCTGCGACTGCGCGAGCGCATACTGGCGCATCTGCAGCAGGATGGTGCCGCTCGACACCGCCGCGACACAGACGACGGAGAGCAGGGTGAGCAGCACAAGGCGCGGCACCACCCCAAGGCGGCGCGGTAGGGCGGCAAGCGTGGCGAAGACAGGCATGCGGGGTGTCCTGGCCAGGAGGTCCGGTCCAGAACTACCCCGCAAGCGTTGATGAAGCGTTTAGCCGGCCCTCGGCCTCAGAGGCCGGCCAGCGCCCAGAGCAGCACGCCCTTCTGCGCGTGCAGCCGGTTCTCCGCCTCGTCGAACACCACGCTCTGCGGGCCGTCGATCACCGCGCCGGTGATCTCCTCGCCACGGTGCGCCGGCAGGCAGTGCATCACCACCGCATCCGGCGCCGCGTGGGCCAGCAGCGCCTCGTTGAGCTGGTAGGGGGCGAGCGTGTTGTGGCGGGCGGTGGGGCCGCCCTCCTTCTCGTCCGACATGCTGACCCAGGTGTCGGTGACGACGCAGTGCGCGCCGCGCACCGCCGCCACCGGGTCCGGCGTCAGCTCGACGCGCGCGCCCTCGCGCCGCGCCCAGTCCACCAGCTGGGCGGGCGGCGCCAGCTCAGGCGGGGTGGCGAGCCGCAGCGTGAAGTCGAACCGCGCCGCGGCCTGGATGAAGCTCTGCGCCACGTTGTTGCCGTCGCCCGTCCAGGCCACGACCTTGCCGGCGATGGGGCCGCGATGCTCCTCGAAGGTGAGGATGTCGGCCATCAGCTGGCAGGGATGGGAGACGTCGGTCAGGCCGTTGATCACCGGCACGGTGGCGTGCTGCGCCAGCTCGCGCAGCTTCGCCACGCTGTCGGTGCGCAGCATGATGGCGTCCACGTAGCGGGAGAGCACCCGCGCCGTGTCCGCCGGCGTCTCGCCGCGGCCGAGCTGCATGTCCTTCGAGGACAGCACGATGGCATGGCCGCCGAGCTGGTGGATGCCCACCTCGAAGGAGACACGGGTGCGGGTGGAGGGCTTCTCGAAGATCAGCGCCACCGTCTTGCCGGCCAGCGGCCTGTCCGCCACCTGCCCGGCCTTGGCGCGGGCGGCGAGGTCGAGCATGCCGCGCAGCGTGGCGCCGTCGAAATCCGACAGCTCCAGGAAGTGGCGGGGGCGGCCCTGCGCCGCCCCCCCCTGCGCCGTCGTCTTCAACGCCGCACTCACTTGGCCATCGCCTTGGCGTCGGCCGGGGTCAGGCGGCGCGCGGCACGGTCCAGCATCTCCAGCGCCGCGTCCACCTCCGCCTCGGTGACGATCAGCGGCGGCGCCACGCGCAGCACGTTCTGCCCGGCCGCCACGGTCAGCAGCCCCTCGTCGACGGCGGCGGCCTGGAAGTCGCCATTCGCCACCGCCGGCGTCAGCTGCAGCCCGACCAGCAGCCCGGCGCCGCGCACGCCGCTCGCCACCCTGGGGTGGCGCGCCGCGAGGTCGTTCATGCCGCGCCACAGGTGGCGCGCCACGCGGTCCACCTGCTCCAGGAAGCCGGGGGCCAGCACCACGTCCAGCACGGCGTTGCCGGCGGCGCAGGCCAGCGGGTTGCCGCCATAGGTGGTGCCGTGGGTGCCGGGCTTCAGGTGCTTCGCCACATGTTCCTTGGCCAGGATGGCGCCGAGCGGGAAGCCGCCGCCGATGCCCTTGGCCGAGGACATCACGTCCGGCTCGATACCGGCCCACTGGTGCGCCCAGAGCTTGCCGGAGCGGCCCATGCCGGTCTGCACCTCGTCCAGCGCCAGCAGCAGGCCGAACTCGTCGCACACCGCGCGGAGCTCCTGCAGGAAGCGCAGGTCGGCCGGGCGCACGCCGCCCTCGCCCTGGATCGGCTCGATCATGATGCCGGCGGTGTGCGGGCCGATGGCGTCGCGCACCGCGTTCATGTTGCCGAAGGGCACATGGTCGAAGCCCTGCACCGGCGGGCCGAAGCCGGCGAGGTACTTCTCGTTGCCGGTGGCGGACAGGGTGGCGAGCGTCCGGCCGTGGAAGGCGCCCTCGAAGCAGATCAGGTGGAACTTCTCGGGGTGGCCGTTCTCCGCATGGTATTTGCGGACAGCCTTGATCATCCCCTCATTCGCCTCGGCGCCCGAGTTGCAGAAGAAGACGCTGTCGGCGAAGGAGGCCTCCACATGGCGCGCGGCCAGGCGCTCGGCCTGCGGCACGCGGTAGAGGTTGGAGACGTGCATCACCTTGGCCGCCTGCTCGGCGATGGTCCGCACCAGATGCGGGTGGCCATGGCCGATGCTGGTGGTGGCGATGCCGCTGCCGAAATCCAGGAATCGTCGCTGATCCGCCGTCCACAGCCAGGCGCCCTCGCCCCGCTCGAAGGCGAGGTCGGCACGGTTGTAGGTCGGCATCAGAGCGGGGATCACGCGAATACGTCTCCGGCTGCTTCCGCGCCGCACGCGACCCTTCGCATGCCCGACCGCGGAAACGGGCAGAGTGCCGCAAACCGGCGGCGCGGTCAAAGGCCGGAAATCTTCCGCAAGCGGCCCAGCAAGGTGCCCAGCAAGCGGCCCAGCAAGCGGCATCGTGAGCAGCATCGTGAGGCGGGCCAAACTGCACCGTCGCAACTCTGCCCGGCCCGGCCAGTTACCCCGGGGCACGCGCCCTCACCGGGCGCACCCAGACCCCCGCTGGAGGATCCGACACGATGCGCACACCGATGATCGCCCTGACCGCTGCCGCCCTGATCGGCTTCGCCGGGGTCGGCGGGGCCGCCATGGCCCAGACCGGCGCCAACCCGCCGAGCAGCACGGCCACGCCCCCGGGCACGCAGCCGGTGCCGGCGCCGGCGCAGTCGGGCGAGCCGCGCATGAACCAGCGCAATGGCAGCCCCTCCACCTCCACCACCACCGGCCCGGCCGGCGCCAACCCGCCGATCGGCCCGAGCGCCGTGCCGCCGCCGGCCAGCACCGGCACCACGGGCTCCTCGGTTCCGCCCACGCGCTGAGCCCTGGCGGGCCGATGGCCCGCGCAGCCTGAGACAGTCGAGGATGCCGCCGGCCACCAGGCCGGCGGCATTCGCGTTTGTGGCTTGCTACCGGGAAGCCATTCTCTTGCCCCCGCGCCATGGGGCAGGCGCCGGGTGGGCAGGCCGGCCGCTTCATGGCAGATTGCGCGCATGGAAAAGCGGCAGGAACCCAGGCGGAGGCCGGCGGCCGGCCCGGCGCCGGATGCCGGCCGGCTGCGCGAGGCCGCGCTGCTGCATCTGGCACGTTTCGCCGCCACGGAAGCCGGGCTGGTACGCGTGCTGCAGCGGCGCGTGGCCCGCTGGGCGCAGCGCGCCGAGGCGGAGGGGCAGGATGGCGCGGCCATCGCCCGGGTGGTGGCGGAGGGCCGCGCGGCGGCGCAGGAGGTGGCGCGCCGCCTGGTGCAGGCAGGGGCGGTCGATGACGCCGCCTTCGCCGCGTCCCGCGCCCGGCGCCTGCAACAGGGTGGCCGCTCCCGCCGCGCCATTGCCGCGCATCTGGCCGCCAAGGGCGTGGCGGCGTCCACGGCCGAGGCCGCGCTGGACGGAGAGACGGCCGATGAGCTGATCGCAGCGCTGGGGCATCTGCGCCGCCGCCGCGCCGGCCCCTTCGCCGCCACGCCCCCCGACGCCGCGGCCCGGCTGAAGACGCTGGCCGCGCTGGCACGGGCCGGCTTCCCGCGCGAGGTGGCGCAGCGCGCGCTGGACCTGCCGCCCGAGGTGGCGGAGGAGCGGCTGCTGGCCTCCCGCCGTGGCTGAGCCGCAGCCCTTCCGCCCGGTGGTGTTCACCCGCGCCGGCATGCGGCGCGGGGCGCGTGCCGCCCTGCCCCTCTACCTTGGCCTGCTGCCCTTCGGGATGGTGGTGGGCGTCATCTCCGCCGGCAAGGGCCTGTCGCTGGCCGAGACCCTGCTGATGTCGGCGATCGTCTATGCCGGCGCCGCGCAGCTCCTGGCGCTGGAACTCTGGGCGGACCCGGCGCCCGTCCTGGCGGTCACCTTCGCGGCGCTGGTCGTGAACATCCGCCTGGCGCCGATGGGGGCGGCGCTCGGCTTCTGGCTGGACCGGCTGCGCGGCTGGCGGCTCTGGGGCACGCTGGCCACGCTGGTGGACCATGCCTTCGCCATGAGCATCGCCGAGCACCGGGCGGGCGGGCGCGATGCCGGCTACCTGCTGGGCCTGGGCCTTTCGCTGTGGGTGGCGTGGCAGGCCGCCACCGTGGCGGGGCATGTGCTGAGCGGCGTGGTGCAGCTGCCGCCGGGGCACCCGCTGTTCTTCGGCGGCACCGCCGCCTTCGTCGGGCTGCTGGTGCCGATCTGGCGCGGGGCCCGGCAGGACCTGCTGCCCTGGGCGCTGGCCGGGCTGGCGGCGCTGGGAACGCAGCGCCTGGGCCTGCCGCAGCCCCTGCCCCTGCTGGCCGGCGCCCTCTCCGGCGCCGCCCTGGCGGCCTGGAACGAGATCCGCGCCCGTGGCGGCCCCGAGGCCGGTTCCGGGGCCAGTTCCGGGGCCGGTTCCGAGGCCAGCCCCGGCACGGCACAATCCGGCCCCGGCACGGCGCCATGATGCGGAGCGACGTGCTGCTCGCCATCCTGGGCATGGCGCTGGTCACCTATCTCTGCCGTGCCGGCGGCTATGCGTTGCTGCGGGTGGTCCGCCCGCCGCCCTTCATCGACGCCATGCTGCGCCATCTGCCCGGGCCGATCTTCGCCGCCTACGTGACCCTGGCCCTGAGCCGGACCGGCCTGCCGGGGCTGTTCGGGGCGGCGGCGGTGGTGCTGGTGCAGTGGCGCACCGGCAATCTCAGCGCCTCCATCCTGGCCGGGGTGGCGACGGTCTGGCTGTTCGGCCTGCTGGCCGGAGCCTAGAGCAGATCGCGAGCAGGCTGCTTCGCCTGATCGCGTTAAGATGCTCGTGAAAACAATGAGCTAGAGCCTTTTCCGTGAGCCAGTACGAACGGAAAAGGCTCTAGCGCCGGCGCCGCTCCGCCTCGGCTGTCATGCTCCGACCAACGCAAGGGTTGACGCCGCGGACCGTGCCGGCGCCTTTCCGCGCACCCGTGGCGAGATCCACACGCGGCCAGGAAATCCCACAATCGCCCCGTGCATCACGCGAATAAAAGCTGGAAGTAACGCGAGGATCCGATGTGGGTTCTTCTCCTCACTAAAATGTTGATCCTGAATTTTGTTGTTTTCTATTTTTTCATTCAGCGCCCTGCTCTATCGCCTTCCCGAGCAGGAGCATGGCAGCCGGTCGCCCCGCACGGGCGGGCCCCTCCTTCTTCATTCGGATGATCAGGAGAGCCCGATGACCCAGCTTGGTGTCTATCTTGGCAACCGGCCGCAGGATCTGCCGGCCTTCGAGGAATGGCTCGGCCGGGAGGTGGACAACATTCACGTCGTCTCTGGCTTCCAGAGCTGGGCCGACCTGATCGACAGCACCCGCTGGAATGCCCGCGAGCTGTGGCACGAGACGCCGCGCGACCATCAGTGGTCGATCCCGCTGATCCCGCTCGGCGCGACGCTGGAGGAGGCCGCCACCGGCGCCTACAACGCCCGCTACCGCGAGCTGGCCACCATCCTGATCGAGAACAGCCAGACCGACGGGCCGATCGACGTCCGCACCGGCTGGGAGTTCAACGGCGACTGGTTCCCGTGGTCGGCCATCGGCCATGAGGAGGCGTATATCGGCGCCTTCCGCCAGTTCGTCGATTCGTTCCGCGCCGTCTCCGACCGCTTCGTCTTCGAGTGGAACGTCAACGAGGCCTGGGGCGGCATGGACCCCGCCACCGCCTATCCGGGCGACGACTATGTCGACATCATCGGCATGGATGTCTACTGGAACACCCTCTACTTCACCAGCGATCCCTACCAGGCCTGGGACATGCTGCTGAAGGAGAAGTACGGGCTGCAGTGGCACCAGGACTTCGCCGCCGCCCGCGACAAGCCCACCGCCTACTCCGAATGGGGCGTGATGACCAACAACGCCGAGCCCTTCGTGAAGGCGATGAAGGTGTGGTTCGACACGCATGACGTGGTGTTCCAGTCCCGCTGGGATTCCGACGACAGCTTCCCCGGCCGCCTGTCCGACGGCAGCGAGCCGAACACCGGCCGCGCCTATGTCGAGACCTTCTCGGACACCAAGATGGACTGGAGCCTGGACGGGCTGCAGTACATCGCCAGCTATGCCGACCTGATCGAGGCCTTTGGCGCCGATGCGGCGGCCGGCCAGCGCCACTACTTCCATCACGGCATCGAGGAAGGCCGCACCACCGACGGATTCGACGCGCGGACCTATCTGGCGAACTACGCCGACCTGCGCGCCGCCTTCGGCTCGAACGAGAACGAGGCCGCCCGGCACTTCATCACCTTCGGCCATGCCGAGGGCCGCACCGACCTGGATCTGTTCTGAGGCGTCCTCCATGGCCGCCTGCCGGCCATGAATGCACTCCCGCTCCCTTCCAAGAATTCCCTCGCCCGGCCAGGCCCTGCGTCTGGCCGGGATTTCCATGACCGCCCGGCCTCCCCCGCCGCCAGGAAAGCGCACGCATGCTCTCACGCCAGCAGCCGGGTGACGGCTTCTTCTCCACCCGCGGCAACGAGATCGTCGATGCTGCCGGCATCCCGGTGCGCCTCTCGGCGGTGAACTGGTTCGGCATGGAGACGGTGCGCGGCGCGCCGGACGGGCTGCAGGCGCGCAACTGGCAGGAGATGATGGACCAGATGAAGGTGCTCGGCTTCAACGCCATCCGCCTTCCCTTCTCCAGCGAGGTGCTCGACGGCAGGCTGCCGCCCACCGACATCGACTACGGCCGCAACCCGGATCTCGCCGGCCTTTCCGGCGTGCAGCTGCTCGACAGGATCGTGGGCTATGCGGGCGAGATCGGGCTGCGCATCATCCTCGACCGGCACCGCGGCACGGCGGGGGACGGCCCCAACGGCTCCGGCCTCTGGTACGACAACACCCACCCGGAAGCCGAGTGGATCGCCGACTGGGTGATGCTGGCCGGCCGCTACCGGGGCAACCCGACCGTCATCGGCGCCGACCTGCACAACGAGCCGCACAGCCGGGCCAGCTGGGGCGGCGACCCGGCGACCGACTGGCACGCCGCCGCCGAGCGCGCCGGGGCGGCCATCCAGGCGGTGAACCCGGACTGGCTGATCCTGGTGGAGGGCGTCGACCGCTACCAAGACGACTTCTATTGGTGGGGCGGCAATCTGCAGGGGGTCGCCGAGCGGCCGGTGGTGCTGCCCACCGGCAACAAGGTGGTCTATTCGCCGCACGACTACCCCAACTCGGTCTTCGCCCAGCCCTGGTTCCAGAGCGATGACCTCGCCGGCACCCTGCCCGCGGTGTTCGACCGGCAATGGGGCTACATCGCGCGCGAGGGCATCGCGCCGGTCCTGCTCGGCGAGTTCGGCAGCCGCCTGCAGGACCCGAAGGATCTGGCCTGGCTGCTGGCGCTGACCCGCACCCTGAACGGCGATCACGATGGCGACGGCACGCGCGACGCCGGCGCGCCCTCGGCCGGCCTGTCCTGGGCCTGGTGGTCCTGGAACCCGAACTCGGGCGACACGGGCGGCATCCTGGGCGACAACTGGATCACGCCGGACCAGGGCAAGCTCGACATCCTGGCCTTCATCCCCGGCACGGATTTCGCGGCGAGCCGGCTGCTGGTGGCGCCGCCGCAGGGCGGCGACCTCCATGGCGGCGCGGGGCTGGACACGCTGCGGATCGACCAGGGCAGCAGCGCCTGGCATGTCCTGCGCGACGGCGAGTCGCTGCTGGCGCGCAACCTGGGCACGGGCGCCACCCTCTCCGGCTCGGGGATCGAGGTGGTGCAGTTCGCCGACGGGGTGAGGATCGACCTGCGCGCCCTTTCCTCGGAACGCCCGCTCGAATACGTCGCCAGCCATGCCGACCTGGCCGCCGCCTTCGGCGCCGATGCGCTGGCCGGCTCGGTGCACCGGCTGCAGCACGGCTTCGCCGAAGGGCGCGCCACCAGCTTCGACGGGCTGGCCTACATCGCCAGCCAAGCCGACCTGATCGCCGCCTTCGGCGCCAGCGAGGATGCGGGCGCCACCCACTACATCCGCCACGGCCGCGCCGAGGGCCGCGCCACCAGCTTCGACCCGGCCAGCTACCTCGCCGCGCATGAGGACCTGCTGGACGCCTTCTGGCAGGACACGGAGGCCGCGGCCGCGCACTACATCCGCTTCGGCCGGAACGAAGGACGCGCCACTGCCTTCGACGCCGCGCGCTACATCGCCGGCCATGACGACCTGGTCGACGCCTTCGGCACCGACCTCCGGGCCGGCACCCGGCATTGGCTGGCGCATGGCCATGCCGAGGGGCGCGAGGCCGCCGCCTTCGATGCCGCCCAGTACCTGCGGAACTATGCCGATCTGCGCGCCGCCTTCGGTGCGGACGAGCAGGCGGCGGCCCTGCACTACATCACCCACGGCCACGCCGAGCAGCGCAGCGACGCGCCGCTGGGCTGAGCCACCGGCTCCACAGCCCTCCGGGCGCGGTCCCGGCGCAGTCCCTGGGCGCGGCTGCTGGCGGCCAGGCGGCGGCGATCTCGGCGCGCCAGTGCCACAGCGCCGCGATCCCGGCCGCCACCGCCAGGAGAGAGAGAATCCAGGCGAACACCGCGCCCGCCACGCCGGGCACGGCGGGCGGGGGGCCGGAAGGGCGCAGCGGCGGCAGCGCCAGCAACGGTGGCGGCGCCTCCAGCCGGGCGGGCAGCGGCACCCAGCTCTGCGCGCAGCGCACGCAGCGCACCGCCCGCCCCGGCGCCAGCAGCGCGTCCGGAACATCGTAGGCGGCAGCGCAGGCCGGGCATTCGAGGCGCATGCCACCGCTATGCCGGGGCACCCCCGGCCCTGCAACCCCCCGTTGCGCTGCAACCCTTCGTAAAGCGAGGCGGGTGGCGGCGCGCGGCTTGGCGTGGCATTCCCTGCCGCATGGTGCGCTTCACCGCGGTCGGCCTGCGTTACCCCTCCCCCGACGGGCAGGAGGGGCCGGAAGCCCTGGCCGACCTGACCTTCACGCTGCCCGAGGGCAGCTTCACCTGGCTGCTGGGGGCCTCCGGCGCCGGCAAATCCTCGCTGCTGCGGCTGATGCACCTCGCATTGCTGCCGACGCGGGGGGAGCTGGAGGTGCTGGGCGTGCGCGTGAACGCGGCCCGGCGCAGCGCGCTGCCCGGCCTGCGCCGGCGCATCGGCGTGGTGTTCCAGGATTTCCGGCTGCTGCCCTACCTCTCCGCCTTCGACAACGTGGCGCTGCCGCTGCGCCTCGCCGGCCGCTCCGAGGCCAGCCTGCGGCCGGACGTGACGGAGATGCTGCGCTGGGTGGGGCTGCAGGGGAAGGAGCTGTCCCTGCCGCAGCAGCTCTCGGGCGGCGAGCAGCAGCGCATCGCCATCGCCCGCGCGGTGGTGACGCGCCCCGCCCTGCTGGTGGCCGACGAGCCGACCGGCAACCTCGATTCGCACCAGGCGCGCCGCCTGCTGGCGCTTCTGACGCAGATGAACCGGCTGGGCACCACCGTTGTGGTGGCCACCCACAGCGAGGACCTGGTGGCGCAATTCCCCGCCCAGGCCCTGCTGCTGGAGGATGGGAAGGTCATCCATCATGGCTGATGCCCGCAACCGGAGTGGCATGACCGAGCGCCGCACCCGCTACGCGCGCGACCCGCTGGGGCTGAAGCGGGCGCTGTCCGACCGGCTGCTGCCCGGCCTCGTCGCCGCCATGGCGCTGCTGGCGGCGCTGGCGCTGGCCGGCAGCCGCGGCGCCGCGGCGCTGAAGGAGCGCTGGCAGCAGGGCGCCGCCGCCGCCGTGACGGTGCAGCTGCCGCCCGAGCAGGCCGGCCGGATGGACGACGCGCTGGCCCTGCTGCGCGCCATGCCCGGCGTGGCCAGCGCCGAGGCGGTCGATTCGGCCCGGATGCGGGAGCTGCTGCGCCCCTGGCTGGGCGAGGTGCCGGCCCTGCCGCTGCCCTCCGTGCTGGAGCTGCGGCTGGAGAACCTCAACATCGACCCGGCGCCGATCGGCCGCCAGCTGGCCGAGGCGGTGCCGGGGGCGGAGCTGGAGGCGCATGGCATCTGGGTGGCGCGGCTCGCCGCGCTGGCGCGCAGCGTGCAGGGCGTGGCGCTGGCGGTGCTGGCGCTGGTGGTGGGCGTCGCGGTGGCGGTGGTGGCGGTGGCCACCCGCGCCGGCCTCGCCTCGCGCCGGCAGGCCATCGAGATCCTGCACGACCTCGGCGCCACGCAGGGGGATATCGCCGGCCGCTTCGCCCGCCGCATCGGGCTGCTGGCGGCCGGCGGCGCGTTGGCCGGCGCGGCGCTGGCGGTGCCGACGCTGGGCGCCATGGCCAGCCTGGCGGCGCCCCTCTCGGGCGGCGTGGTGCAGCCCTGGTCGGCGCTGCCCTGGCTGGACCTGCTGATGCTGCCGCCCGTGGCCGGCGCGATCGGCTGGGCGACCGCGCAGTTCAGCGTCCGCCGCTGGCTGAAGCGCCTGCCGTGACACCCCTGCCCGATGGCAGCCGGCGGCGCGGCCCCAGCCGGCTCTGGCTGCTGCCGGCCCTGCCGGCACTGCTGCTGCTGGGCGGGCTGGCGCTGTTCGCCGGGCAGAGCCGCGCCCGGCCGGAGGCACCGCTCGCCACCACGGACGGCATCGCCGTGCTCACCGGCGGGCCGCAGCGCGTCGATGCCGGGCTGCACCTGCTGGCCGAGGGGCGTGCGCGCTGGCTGATCATCTCCGGCGCGGGGCGGGACGCCACGCTGGAGGAGCTGGCGCAGCGCGCCGGGCTGGATCCCACGCCCCTCGCCGGCCGCGTGACGATGGGCCGCGCCGCCACCAGCACGCGCGGCAACGGGCTGGAGGTTGCGGAATGGGCGCGGGCACGGCAGATCGGCTCGCTGCGCGTCGTCACCGCCGCCTTCCATATGCCCCGCGCCCTGCTGGAGCTGCGCCGCACCCTGCCCGAGGTCACGCTGGTGGCCCACCCGGTGCAGGCCGCCGGCCCCCGGCCCGGGCTGCTGCTGCGGGAATACGGCAAGCTGATCGGGGCGATGCTCGGCCTGTCCGTCCTGAAACCGGAGAAACCGCCCTCGTGACCGCCCTGCGCTCGGCCCTGTTCAACGCGCTGTTCTTCAGCGTCACCGCCATGACCTGCGTGTTGGGGCTGGCCCTGGTGCCTTTCCCGCGCCGCTATGTGCGCCGCTACGTGCAGGGCTGGGCGCGGCTGATCCTGTGGCTGCTGCGCGTGGTCTGCGGCATCGGGCTGCGGGTGACGGGCTGGGAGCACATGCCCAAGGGGCCGGTGGTGGTGGCGGCCAAGCACCAGTCCGCCTACGACACGGTCGTCTGGCTCGCCCTGCTGCCGGACCCGGTCTATGTGCTGAAGCAGGAGCTGCTGCGCATCCCGGCCTGGGGCCGGCTGGCGCGGCACTACGGGGCGGTGGCGGTGGACCGCAAGGGCGGCGCCATGGCGCTGAAGCGCATGGTGCGCGAGGCCGGCGCGGTGCTGGCCGAGGGGCACCAGATCGTCATCTTCCCCGAGGGCACGCGCACCATGCCGGGGCAGCGCATCCCCTACCAGCCGGGGGTGGTGGCGCTGGCCGCCGCCAGCGGCGCGCCCGTGGTGCCGGTGGCCACCGACAGCGGGCTGCGCTGGGGGCGCGGCGCGCTCTCCCGCAAGCTGCCGGGGCCGATCACCGTGGCCATCATGCCGGCGCTGCCACCGGGCCTGCCGCGCGTGCAGCTGGTGGCGGCGCTGGAAGAGGCGATCGAGCGCGAGACCGACCGCCTGGTGGTGGCCGCCGGTGGCCCTGCCCTGTCCCCACCCCTTGTGGATAAATCTGTGGGATAAGGGCCACGGAAGATTTCGAAACTGTTTCAGGGACTGCCCGCAAGCCGCTGCTGAGGCTTGCTTTTCTCTTTTCGAAAGCGCGTCTTGACTGTTGCGCGGCGGCCCCAACCAACATCAAGCCATTGATTTCATGGAGAATCCCTCTGCGGCACTGCGGACGTGGCGCGGGCGGGCCTTGATGTGCCAGCCGCTTCCTCACGGCCGCTGTGGATAAGTCCGCGGATAAGCGGTGCGGCCCATTGTAGCGGCTGGCGCGAATCGGCGCCGCTACTCCGCCGGGCCGGCCGGCAGCAGCGCGGCGATCCGGTCCAGCCCCGCATCCCGCACCCCCAGCGCGCGCAGATGCGCCACCGTGTTCAGCAGGTAGTCCCGGTTCGGACCCATGCAGCCCTGGCCCAGCGCGATGGCGGCGGCGACGCGCTCGGGCGTCAGGTCCCGGCAATAGGCCTCGGCCCGGCGGTCGACCACGAAGGCCACGGCGCGCCGCACCGCCCCCGGCTGGTCCAGCAGCCGCACCGGCACCAGCCGCCGCTCATAGACGCCGCCCGACATCTCCCGCTCGTCCAGATAGTCCAGCACCGCCGGCGCGGCCTCGGCCTCCACGCGGAAGGCCACGCCGCGGCAGGCCCCGCCCCGGTCCAGCCCCAGCACCAGGCCGGGGCATTCCGGCGTGCCACGGTAGCGGCGGGACCAGATGCAGAAGCGGCGGTGGAAGCCCCGCAGCAGCGCCGGATGCATGGCGCTGTGCGCGAAGCCCGGCTTCCAGATCAGCGAGCCGTAGCCGAAGACGTAGAGCGAGCCGTCCGGATCGAGCAGCGGGGCGATGGCGGGGTGGGTCATGCGGCGG
>NZ_JCACVY010000029.1:0-31576 GCF_058833935.1 Roseomonas sp. TS2
TCGTGGTGAACAATGCGGGCATCTCCCGCACCGGCGCCTTCGAGACCGTGACGGATGCCGTCTGGCAGGAGGATCTCGACCTCAAGCTGTTCGCCGCCATCCGGCTGACGCGCCTGGTGTGGCCGCAGTTGCGCGAGCGCGGCTGGGGCCGCGTCATCAACGTGCTGAACACCGGCGCCAAGGCGCCGCGCGCCGGCAGCGCGCCCACCGCCGTCAGCCGCGCCGCCGGGCTGGCGCTGACCAAGATCCTGGCCGGCGAGGGCGCGCCGCACGGCATCCTGGTCAACGCGCTGCTGGTGGGGCTGATCGAGAGCGACCAGTGGCGCCGCCGCGCCGAAGCCGCCGGCCAGCCGCTGGAGGCGCTGCTGGCCGAGATGGGGCGCGGCGTGCCGCTCGGCCGCGTCGGCCGGGCCGAGGAATTCGCCCAGACCGCCTGCTTCCTCGCCTCCGACGCCGCCTCCTACATCACCGGCACGGCGATCAACGTCGATGGCGGCAGCTGCCCCATCACCTGATACCTGCGGCGCGCGAATCGGCCAGGCTGGACCTGGCGATTTGCCGCCTCCTTCCACAACCACAGCAGACAAAGAAGAATCGCCTGAAACCGCGCGTTGTTATTGCAACGCGAAACAAAAGTGGTTCTCGTGCAAATCTCGGCGATGAACGGGGGAGTATTCTCCCTCCTCCGGCGCCTTACTGGTGCGCGGCCGCGCAACGGCGGAAGCGCCTGAACCGCCCGCAGGCGTTGCGCCGCAAGGGCCGCTGGAGTTCCCTCCCGGCCACGCACCGCCCTTGCCGCTCGCCCGGCAACCATCGCCCGCCGCCCAAGCTTCCGCTTTCGCCATCGTTGACCCGGGCGGCCGATCCTGCGGAGAAGCGCGCAGAGGCGGAGGCGAGCCGGCTGCGTGGACGCCGCCCCTGCCCCGCACGGCAAGAGTGAGGAGCGACGCATGCCCCTGCGTGACGGTTATGTTTTCCAGGCCGGCAACACTGATCATGGTACCGAGCTCTGGCGCACCGACGGCACGGCCGAGGGCACGGTCCTTCTGCGCGACATCCGGCCGGGGCCGGCAGGTTCCTTTCCGCTGTCGCTGACCTCCACGCTGAATGGCCGCCTGCTCTTCGCCGCCGATGATGGTACGCATGGCCAGGAGCTGTGGGTGACCGACGGCACCCAGGAGGGCACCACCCTGCTGCGCGACATCCTGCCCGGCGCGGCCAGCGGCTCGCCCTTCGGCTTCTTCACCATGGCCGATGGCAGCGTGCTCTTCAGCGCGCAGGGCGAGGATTTCAACGCCGAGCTGTGGCGGAGCGACGGCACCGCCGAGGGCACCCGGCTGCTGAAGGAGCTGGTGCCGGGGACGGTCGGCTCCTTCCCCGGCGCCTTCACGCCCCTGCCCGATGGCCGCGCCGTCTTCACCGCCTATGACCCGGCGGCCGGCGGCCAGCTCTGGATCACCGACGGCACGACCGACGGCACTCGTCCCATCGCCACCACCCCCAATGCCGAAGGCATCTCGGAGCCACTCAGCCTGACCGCGCTGGGCGATGGGCGCATCCTGTTCCAGGGCTCCGGCCCGCTGCCGCAAACCGAGATCTGGGTCACCGACGGCACGGCCGAGGGCACCAGCCGCCTCATCGGCCTGCCGCCCGGTGAGCTTCCCTATTACGGCAGCCCGGACTTCACGCCGCTCGGCGGCGGCCGGGCCGTGTTCTACGCCGACAACGGCACCGAGGGCCGCGCCCTTTGGGGCACCGATGGCACGCCGGGCGGCACCGGCCTGCTGCGTCAGTTCGGCTCGGGCTACAGCGGCCAGGGGCCGCAGGAGCTGACGGCGCTGGGCAATGGCCGCGCCATCTTCGCCGCCGGCGACGCCGAGCACGGCATCGAGGCCTGGATCACCGATGGCACGGCGGCCGGCACCGGCCTGCTGCGCGACATCATGCCCGGCGCCCAGAGCTCCGCCCCCGCCAATTTCAAGGCCCTGGGCGACGGGCGGATGCTGTTCACCGCGCAGCAGGCGCTGGAGGATTCGGGCGAGTTGTGGGTGACGGACGGCACGGCCGAGGGCACCAGCCTGCTGATCGCCCTGCCCGCCGGCGCCCGCTTCGCCGCCGACATGGTGCCGACCGGAGATGGCGGCGCGCTGTTCTCCGCCGTCACCGAGGAAGCGGGGCGGGAGATGTGGTTCACCGACGGCACCACGGCCGGAACGCGCCTGGTGGCCGATATCGCCCCCGGCAAGGATGGCGCCTTTCCCGGCGGCTTCACCGCCCTGCCCGCAGCCATGACCGTGGACCGGGAGCCGCCGATCCTGGCCTCCGGCTTCGACCCCGCCTTCTACCTGGCGCAGAACCCCGACGTGCTGGCCGCCGGCGCCGATGCGCTGAGCCACTACCAGGCCTTCGGCTGGGCCGAGCGGCGCGATCCCAACACGCTGTTCAGCGTCGAGTACTACCTCAACCAGAACCCCGACGTCGCCGCCGCGGCGGTGGAGCCGCTGGCGCACTACACGGCCTCCGGCTGGCGGGAGGGGCGCGACCCCAGCCTGGGCTTCGACAGCGGCGCCTATCTGGCGGCGAACCCCGATGTCGCCGCCGCCGGGCTGGAGCCGTTGCTGCACTACCTGCAGTTCGGCCAGGCCGAGGGCCGGGCCATCACCGCCGCCACCCCCCATGCCACCGGGCCGCAGGACCCGCTGGTGGATGCCGGCTTCTACTTCGCCGGCAATGCGGATGTGGCGGCCTCCGGCCAGGACCCCAGCAGCCACTACCATGCCTTCGGCTGGCGCGAGGGCCGCGACCCGAATGCCTTCTTCGACAGCAGCTTCTATCTGGAAGCCAACCCGGATGTGGCGGCGGCCGGAGTCGACCCGTTGCGGCACTACGCCGAGAATGGCTGGCGCGAGGGGCGTGACCCCGGGGCGGCCTTCGCCACGGATGCGTATCTGGCGGCGAACCCCGATGTCACCGCCGCCGGGCTGAACCCGCTGATGCACTACCTCCTGCATGGCGCCGCCGAGGGGCGCGAGGTCTTCCCGGCCTGACAACCCGCGGCCCCGCCGGGACAGGCGGGGCCACGCCGGCGGCCACTGGCCTCCGGAACATGACACGCCTCCGGGGCGTCACAATCCTCCGTCGCCTCAAGGGCGTTTGCACGGCCGCCAGCCGCGCCCCGCGGAGGGTGAAATGTGGCCGCGCTCAGCGAAGTCCAACCCACGCGCTCTCCTCCTGAAGAATAATCACTCTTCGGTTGATGATGAAGAGGGATGACACGCCCTGCGTGCGGCTGGTTCCATTTCCTCCCGTAAAAATGTGGCAGCCGCGCCATAGTGGGCGCATCGATCCTAGACCATTGTTTTCACCAGTATTTTTCTTCACGGAAGGCGCTGAAACAGGCGTTCGCGCCTCAAGGAGCAGCCTCATCGGCTCCATTTCCGCCCGATTATGGCGCGATCGTGACGCGTCTTGCCGAATTAGGGCTGGAATAAGGCAGCACCTCGCCTTAATTGTGTCCTCATCAGAGGAGGGCAGCCATGATGGACCGTACCAAGATCATCGCCGACACGGCCGCCGATCGTCGCCAGGCCGCCGCCCCGGTTGAGGGCCGCCGCGACGACACCTGGCGCGACGAGGCGCCTGGCCTGTATGCCGCCTGGAATTCCTGGGGCGAGCGCAGCCCCTTCGCGCTGGGCGCCACGGGCCGCTGGTAAGCCCGTCTTCCATCCCCATTCGTTCCTGAGAGAGCCCGGCCCTGAGCCGGGTTTTTTCATGCCAGCCCGGCTGGGCCCCGACATTCCCGCACCGGCTTCTTCCCGGCGGTGGGTTGCATCCTCCGGCTCGCGCAGGTAGCGGTTCCTGCCCCCTGCCGCGGCCAATGCCCGGCCGGGCCCTGTCCGGAACCCGTCGCGCGGCCTGCCGCGTGGTCCTGGGAAGATGGCACCGCGCTTCAGCCCTTGTGCCCCGCCCGGTGCCTGCCCCGCCGATCCTTGCTGGGAGGACACCGTCATGCGCCTGAACCGGGCGTCGCGAATCATCGCTCTGCTGGCCCTGCTGGGCGGGCTCGGCCCCCTCTCCCCCCAGGCGCGGGCGGTGGAGATCACCATCTCCTGCGGCGCGCTGGGGCAGGAGCTGGAGCTGTGCCGGGATGGCGCCGAGGCCTGGGCGCGCCAGACAGGCCACACGGTACGCACCGTCTCGGTGCCCAATTCCGCCAGCGAGCGGCTGGCGCTCTACCAGATGATGCTGGCCGGCGGCGCCTCGCAGATCGACATCTACCAGCTCGACGTGGTCTGGCCCGGCATCCTCGCCACCCACTTCATCGACCTGAAGCCGCACAGCCAGGGCGCCGAGGCGGCGCATTTCCCGGCCATCATCGAGAACAACACGGTGGAGGGCCGGCTGATCGCCATGCCGCTCTACACCGATGCCGGCGTGCTGTTCTATC
Source organism: Roseomonas sp. TS2 (assembly GCF_058833935.1). Classification (NCBI taxonomy): domain Bacteria; kingdom Pseudomonadati; phylum Pseudomonadota; class Alphaproteobacteria; order Acetobacterales; family Roseomonadaceae; genus Roseomonas; species Roseomonas sp. TS2. The sequence goes on from NZ_JCACVY010000029.1 coordinate 4,448, forward strand.
GGAAGGACCTGCTGGAGAAGCACGGCCGCCCCGTCCCCGCCACCTGGGCAGAGATGGAGGAGACGGCGCGCGCCATCCAGGAGGCCGAGCGCGCGGCGGGTGGCAACGGCCTCTGGGGCTACGTGTTCCAGGGCCGCGCCTATGAGGGGCTGACGGTGAACGCCCTGGAATGGGTGGCCAGCTCCGGCGGCGGCACCATCATCGACGACGAGGGCGGCATCACCATCGACAACCCGCGCGCCGCCGAGGCCATCGGCCGCGCCGCCGGCTGGATCGGCCGCATCGCCCCCGAAGGCGCGCTGACCTACACGGAGGAGGAGGCGCGCGGCATCTTCCAGTCCGGCAACGCGGTGTTCATGCGCAACTGGCCCTATGCCTGGGCGCTGGCGCAGGGCGCGGACAGCCCGGTGCGCGGCAAGGTCGGCATCGCCGCCCTGCCGCATGGCGCGCAGGGCGAGCAGACGGGCGTGCTGGGCGGCTGGAACCTCGGCGTCTCGCGCTATTCCCGCCATCCGGAGGAAGCCGCCGCGCTGGTGATGTACCTCACCGGCGCGGCGGAGCAGAAACGCCGCGCCGTGGTGGCCGCCTACAACCCGACCCGCCCGGCGCTCTACGAGGATGCGGAGGTGATCGCCGCCAACCCCTTCTTCCGGGCGCTCTACGGCACCTTCAGCAACGCGGTGGCGCGGCCCTCGCGTGCCACGGGAACCAAGTACAACCGCGTCTCGCACGCCTTCTGGACGCGGGTGCACGCCGTGCTCTCCGGCCGCGAGCAGGCCGCGCCGGCGCTCGGTGAATTGCGGCGCGACCTGCGGCGCCTCAGCCGGCGCGGCTGGTGAGCGGAGGCATGGCCCGCATGAGGGATGACGATCTCGGCCTGGCGAGGCTGCGCGTGCGCGCCGCCTGGCTGTTCCTGGCACCGACCCTGGCGGTGCTGGCGGTGGTGGCCGGATGGCCGCTGCTGCGCACCATCTGGTTCAGCTTCACCGATGCCGAGCTGATCGACCTGGAGAACTACCGCTTCATCGGCTTCGCCAACTACCTCGAATACTACGAGGGCGAGTGGCTGGGCCTGCTGGCCGACCCCGCATGGTGGCGGGCGGTGTGGCGCACCGTCTGGTTCGCCCTCGTCTCCGTCTCGATCGAGGCGGTGCTGGGCATGGTGGTGGCGCTGGCGCTGAATGCACGCTTCCCGCTGCGCGGGCTGGTGCGCGCGGCCATCCTGATCCCGTGGGCGATCCCCACCATCGTCTCGGCGCGGATGTGGGCCTGGATGCTGAACGACCAGTTCGGCGTCATCAACCACGCCCTTCTCGGCCTCGGCATCCTCTCCGAGCCGGTGGCGTGGATGGCCGACCCGGACCTCGCCATGTGGGCGGTGGTGATCGTCGATGTCTGGAAGACAACGCCCTTCGTCGCGCTGCTGATCCTGGCCGCGCTGCAGATGCTGCCCGCCGATTGCTACGAGGCGGCGCGGGTGGATGGCATCCACCCGGTGCGCGTGTTCTTCCGCGTCACGCTGCCGCTGATCCGCCCGGCCCTGATCGTGGCGCTGATCTTCCGCGCGCTGGACTCGCTGCGGGTGTTCGACCTGATCTATGTGCTGACCGCCAACGCCGCCGGCACGCAGTCCATGTCGGTCTATGCCCGGCAGCAGCTGGTCGACTTCCAGGATGTCGGCTACGGCTCGGCGGCCTCCACCCTGCTGTTCCTGGTGATCGCGCTGCTCACCCTCTCGGTGGTGCTGCTGGGGCGGCTGCGGCTCGGCGGGGAGAGCACCCGATGAACGGCCGCGCCCTCCTCGCGCGCGGCGGCTTCGCGCTGCTGCTGCTGGCGATCGGCGCCTTCGCGCTGTTCCCCTTCTATCATGCGGTGGTCACCTCCTTCCGCTCCGGCACGGAACTGTTCTCGCCGGCGCTGTGGCCGGAGACTCTGGATCTCTCCAACTACGTGCAGGTCTTCACCCAGCTCAATTTCGGCCGCACCATCCTGAACTCGGTGCTGGTGGCCGCCGCCGTGGTGGGGCTGTCGCTGCTGCTGGCGGTCACGGCGTCCTACGCGCTGGGGCGGGTGCGCTTCCGCGGCCGTGGCGCGCTGATGCTGACCATCCTCGGCGTCTCCATGTTCCCGCAGGTGGCGGTGCTCTCCGGCATGTTCGAGCTGATCCGCGCCCTCGGCCTCTACGACACGCTGCCGGGGCTGATGCTGGCCAACCTCGTGCTCACCCTGCCCTTCACCGTGTGGGTGCTCACCACCTTCATGCGCGAGCTGCCGAAGGAGCTGGAGGAGGCCGCCTATGCCGATGGCGCCTCGCCGCTCACCGTCATCCGCCGGGTGTTCCTGCCGCTGCTGTGGCCGGCCATGGCGCCCACCGCGCTGCTGGCCTTCATCGTCTCCTGGAACGAGTTCCTGTTCGCCTTCACCTTCACCCTCTCGGCCGAGACGCGCACCGTGCCCGTCGCCATCGCGCTGCTCAGCGGCGGCAGCCGGCAGGAACTGCCCTGGGGGCTGGTGATGGCCGCCTCCGTCATCGTCACCATCCCCGTGGTGCTGCTCGTGCTGGCCTTCCAGCGCAAGATCGTCTCGGGCCTCACCGCCGGCGCGGTGAAGGGATGACCAGCACAGAAGGATCCCCCCGCATGGCCTCCGTGGAGCTGCGCAACGTCCAGAAGCGCTTCGACCGCACGACGGTGATCCGCGATGTCGACCTCCGCATCGGCGATGGCGAGTTCTGCGTCTTCGTCGGCCCCTCGGGCTGCGGCAAGTCCACCCTGCTGCGGCTGGTGGCGGGGCTGGAGAGCGTCAGCGCCGGCTCAATCCACATCGGCGGCGAGGACGTGACGGCGAAGCCACCGCGCGAGCGGGGCATCGCCATGGTGTTCCAGTCCTATGCGCTCTACCCGCACATGACGGTGCACCAGAACATCGCCTTCGGGCTCGAGATGGGCCGCGCCCGCCGCGCCGAGATCGACGCCAGGGTGCGCGCCGTGGCGGAGACGCTGGAGCTGACGCCGCTGCTGGACCGCCTGCCGAAGCAGCTCTCCGGCGGCCAGCGGCAGCGGGTGGCGATCGGCCGCGCCATCGTGCGGGAGCCGCAGGTGTTCCTGTTCGACGAGCCGCTCTCCAACCTCGACGCCAGCCTGCGGGTGCAGATGCGCATCGAGATCGCCCGGCTGCACCAGTCGATGCGCACCACCATGATCTACGTGACGCACGACCAGGTGGAGGCAATGACGCTCGCCGACCGCATCGTGGTGCTGAATGCCGGGCGCATCGAGCAGACGGGCGCGCCGGTGGAGCTGTACCGGCACCCGCGCAACCTCTTCGTCGCCGGCTTCATCGGCAGCACGCGCATGAACTTTCTGCCGGTGCGCGCGGAGGGAAGCGCGGCGGGGGTGGTCACGGTCGGCCTGCCGGGCGGGGCGCGGCTCGACGTGCCGGTGGCCGGCGCCGGCGCGCGGCCGGGCGAGGCGCTGACGCTGGGCATCCGCCCCGAGCATGTGCGGCTGGAGGGCGAGGGTGCCGCCCTCGCCGGCCCTGTCGAGGTGGTGGAGGAGCTGGGCGACGAGCAGCTCGCCTATCTGCGCGCGCCGGACGGCACGCTGCTGACGGCGCGCATCCCCGAGGGGGCGCGGCTGCGCGAGGGCCAGCCGGGGCGCTTCCACCTGCCGCCCGCCGCCTGCCACCTGTTCCGCGAGGACGGCACCGCCCTGCCCCGCCGCGACTGAAGGCTGGCCCGAGGGGTAGACGGGGCGCCGCCCCTGGCCGATCCTCTCCGCAGAGCGCCGCAACGAACGGCGTGGAACGGGAGAGACAGACCATGACCCTACGCCGCAGCCTGCTGCGCGCCACCCTGGCCGTGCCGGCGGCCGCCGCCCTCTGCACCCCGGCCCTGGCGCAGGGCCTCGCGGGCCAGCGCCCGATCCGGCTGATCGTGCCCTACCCGCCCGGCGGCTCCACCGACGTGATCAGCCGCCTCTACGCGGAGCGCATGAGCGCCTCGCTCGGCCAGCCGGTGGTGGTGGAGAACCGCGCCGGCGCCAGCGGCAATCTCGGCACCGACACCGTGGCCAAGGCGGCGCCGGACGGGCTGACCATCGGCGCCGTCACCGCCAGCATCATGGCCATCAACCAGTTCCTGTTCCGCAGCATGCCCTTCGACACGGAGAAGGACCTGGTGCCGATCGGCCTGGCCTGGGAGACGCCGAACGTGGCCGTCCTCTCGCCGGACAAGAATCCGTCGAAGACCCTGGCCGAGTTCATCGACTGGGCGAAGAAGAAGCCGGACGGCATCACCTACGGCTCCACCGGCATCGGCCAGACCACCCACCTCTCCAGCAGCATGCTGTTCAGCCGCACGGGGGTGAAGGCCACGCATGTGCCCTATCGCGGCGCGGCGCAGACGGTGCCCGCCCTGCTGGCCGGCGACGTGGACATCGCGCTCGACAACCTCGCCTCGCATATCGGGCTGATCCAGGAAGGGCGGATGCGGGGGCTGGCGGTGACGGGCGCCACGCGCTGGCCCACCCTGCCGAACATCCCCACCATGGCGGAAGCCGGCATCCCGGATTTCGTCATCACCGTGTGGGGCGCCTTCGTGGCGCCGGCCGGCACGCCGCCCGCCATCATCGAGCGGCTGAACGGCGCCATGCGTCAGGTGGCGCAGGATGAGGCGATGCAGAAGCGCTTCATCCAGGGCGGCGCGCTGGCACTCTCCAGCACCGCCGAGGAAGCCGCCGCCCGTGCCAACCGCGAGCGGCCGATGTGGAAGCAGGTGGTGCAGGCTTCCGGGGCAAGGGCGGATTGAGAATCTTCTTTTTCTGAAGAAAAAGAAGCAAAAAGACTTTGTTCGTTTGGCGCTGCACCCTTGCTGGTGGCGCAGCGCCTCAAAGAACCTTCCTCATAACTCCAGCCAGGGCAGTTCCGAGGCCGGGCGCGCGAGGTCAGGGTTCTGCGCGATCATCCGCGCCCAGACGCGGCGGGTGACGGCCTCGGCCTCCTCCAGCAGGGCGGGCTCGTCCACCGTCAGGATTTTGCGGTCGCGCAGGACGAACGCGCCATCCACCATCACCGAGTGCACCGCGCCCGGATGGCCATAATGCACGATGTTGGAAACGAGGCGGATCACCGGCCGCAGCGCCGGGGTGTTCAGGTCGAGGAAGGTCAGGTCCGCCTTCCAGCCCGGCGCGATGCGGCCGATCTCATGGCCAGCGCCGATGCTCGCCGCCGCGTCGCGCGTCACCGCGTCGAGGATGGCATCGGGGCCGGGGAGCACGCCGCCCTCCTCCGCGCGGCCGCGCCCCGTACGGTGCAGGATGGAGCCGATGGTCATGGCCTGGAACATGTCCTCGGTCATGTTGTCGGTGCCGAAGGCGACGCGCACGCCGGCATCGCGGATCGGGCCGAGCAGCGCGCGGTGCATGCCGCGGCGGCGGGAGATGCTGGCCGGCGTGTGCGCCATGGTGACGCCGCGCGCGGCCAGGGTCTCGATGTCCTGCCGCGTGCAGAAGGTCCAGTGCGCGGCGGTGAGGTCGGGGCCGAGGAAGCCCTCGCGGTCGAGATAGCCGGCCGAGCTGGTGCCGCGCGCCGCCTGCACCGCCTTCTCCTCGCCGGGGCTCTGCGAGAGGTGGACGGTGCGCGTCAGCCCGTGCTTCGCCGCCAGGTCGAGCAGGCTGCGCAGCATGGCGGGGGAGCAGTTGTCCGGCGCGTGGGCGGCCACCTGGCAGCGCACGCGGTCGCCATGGCTGCCTTGCAGCGCCTCGATCATGGCTTCCGCGCGCTCCAGGAACTGCGCGCCGAAGGCCGGGTCCTCGCGGTAGTCGCCGTGGCGGATGCGGCGGGTGTCGATATCGGCGCAGCTCTCGGAGAGCCAGAGGCGCAGCCCGGTGGAGGCCATGGCCTTGCCGTAGGACAGCACGTGGCGGAACGGATCGACCAGCGTGGTGCTGCCGCTGCGGATGGCCTCGACGCAGCCGAGCATGGCCATCACCGCCCGCTCCTCGTCGGTCATGGTGTAGGAGATGGGCGACATGTAGCCGTAGATCATGTCGCCCTCCCAGTCCTCCACCGAACCGCGGAGCGCGGTGAGCACGGTGTGGGTGTGGGCGTTGACCAGCCCCGGCAGCACCGCGAGGCCGCGTGCGTCGAAGCGCTCCACCTCGGGATGCGCCGCCTCCAGCGCCTCGGTCGGCCCGAGGGCTTCGATGCGGTTGCCCCGGACGAGGATGGCGTGCCGCCCCAGGACCCGCCTTTCCTCATCGCAGGTGACGATGGCGGCGTTGGTGACGAGCAGGTCCATGGCGGGGTTCCAAAAGCTGATGGCGGGGTCCGGGGTGACCCTGTCACCCCGGCGGGGGTTGCAGGGGGCGCCGCCCCCTGCCCTTAAGGCTGCCCCGCGTCGACCGACACGCGGCTGATCGCCTGCGCCGCAATCCCGTGCTTCTTCAGGATCTCGCCATAGGTGCCGTTGTCGATCAGCCGCTGGAGCGAGGCGGCGATAGCGTCGCGCAGCGTGGTGGCATCCTTCGGGAAGGCGAGGCCCGAGAGGTTGTCGGTGATGGGCTTGCCGACCGCCGCCCAGTTCTCCGGCTCGGTGCGCTGGAGGTGGGCGACGAACTCGGCGCCGAGGATGGCGCCCTGGGTGCGTTCCTGCCGCAGGTCGGTGCGGGAGGCGGTGGCGCCGTTGCTGCCCACCACCTGCATGGGCGGCTTGCCGGCGGCCACGCAGGCTTTCTCGCTCCAGGCCTGCCCGGAGGGGAAGTAGTTGGTGAAGCGCGGCGTGGAGACGGATCTGCCGCAGAAATCCGTCGCCTCGCGGATGGAGGCGGCGAGCGCGCGGGTGGTGAAGAGCTGCCCGCCGGTGGTGATGTAGTCGACGAAGGTGAGCTTCTCGCGCCGCGCCGGCAGGTCGGTCATCGAGGTGCCGCTGAAGTCGATGCGGCCGGTGGTCAGCGAGTTGATGATCTGCTCGAAGGACATCTCCTCCCAGCGGATCTCGAGGCCCAGATCCCGCCCGATGGCGGTGACCAGATCGACATTGACGCCGCGCCGCTCGTTGGTGGCGGGGTCCTTGTAGGCCATCGGCGGATACGTGGCCTCGATGCCGACGCGGAGCGCGCCGGCGGCGCGGATGGCCTCCGGCAGCGGGGCACTCTGCGCGAAGGCGGGGGCCGCCCCCGCCAGCGCCCCCGTCAACGCCAGGGCCAGGCCCGCCGCCAGGATACGCTTGAAGGAATTCATGCGAAGTCTCCGGAGTGGGGGTCTGCCGTGGGGCTGGCGAAAGCGTGGTGGCGAGGAGGCCGGTTCAGCCGGCCTTCTGCTCGCAGGCGGTGAAATGCGCGGCGATCTCCTCGCCGGTCGTGATCCAGACATCGCCGCAGCCCTGCGCGTATTGCAGGAACTCGCGTAGCAGGCGCAGCCGCATCGGGCGGCCGCTGCATTGCGGGTGCAGGACGGTGGTCACCATGCCGCCCCAGTCGCGGATCTCGTCCAGCTCGTCCTTCCACATGGAGAAGACGGCCTCGCGCGGCTGGATGGTGTGGCGGCTGTAGCGCTGCGACAGGCCCAGCAGCCAGTCGTCGTAGCTGGCGGTGACGGGCAGCTCGACCAGCCCCGGCGTGCCATCGGCCAGCAGGTGGCGGTAGGGCCGCACATCGTCGCGGAAGGAGGAGGTGTAGAGCAGGCCGCGATCCTTCAGCAGGACGCGCAGCTCCTCGCAGAACTCGCCGGAGGGGGCGCGGTAGCCTTTCGGCACCACGCCGAGGCGGCGCTGCAGCACCTCGAGGCCGCGGTCCACCTCCTCCACCAGCATCGGGTCGCCCGGCTGCGGCATGAGGTGGTGGAAGCCGTGGTGGCCGATCTCGTGCCCATCCTTCAGGATGGCCTCGCACATGGCGGGGTGCGCCTCGACCGACCAGCCGGTGATGAAGAAGGTCGCCTTCAGCCCCAGGCCCCGCAGCATCTCCAGCAGCTTCGGCGTGCCGATGCGCGCCTCGTAGCCGCCGAAGGACATGGTCACCAGCTCGCCGTAGCGGGCGGGGTCCTTGGCGGTCCAGGCGCTCTCGGCATCGACGTCGAAGGAGAGGAACATCGCCGCCGCCTGGGCCCCCGGCCAGGGGTATTCGGGGGCCAGCGGCGCGCGGTTGGCCGGCAGCAGCGGCAGGGCGTCGAGCCCTGCCTTCAGCCCGGCGTCACTCGCCGCCATTGATCTGCACCTCGGGGATCTTCGAGGGCGAAAGCTGCCACTTCTCGGCCAGCTTCGCGTAGGTGCCGTCCGCCATCAGGCCGCGCAGCCCCTCGGCCAGCGCCTGCTGGAGCTGGGTCTCCTCCTTGCCGGTGGCGATGCCCATCAGCGTGTAGCGCACCGGCTCGCCCACCGGCGCGTAGGTGTTGGGCTCGAGGCCCATGATGTAGGGCAGCGTCTCGCCGCCCTGCATGGCGGCGTCGATGCGGCCCTGGCGGAGCTGGGTGCGCGCATCGGCCGAGCCCTCGGTCGGCACGTATTCGATGGCCGGCTTGCCCTTGGCCACGCAATTGGCGTCGCTGAAGCCCTTGATGTCGTTCGGCAGCGCCGTGCGGCGGCTGGCGCCCACCCGCTTGCCGCAGAGCGCCTCGGCGTTCGGGAACTCGGCGGCGCGGCTGGCCTGGGTGAAGAACTGGCTGCCCGAGCGGAGGTAGTCGATGAAGGTCGCCGTCTCCTGGCGGGACTTCAGGTCGGACATGCCGGAGAGGATGATGTCCACCCGCCCGGTGCGCACTGAGGCCAGCATCTGGTCGAAGCTGGTCTCCTGCCACTGCATCTTCACGCCGAGCTTCTCGGCCAGGGCGTTGCCCAGCTCCACGTCGAAGCCGGTGAGCTGGTTGGTCTGCGGGTCGCGCATCTCGAGCGGCGGGTAGTTCGGCACGATGGCGGCGATGATGGCGCCGCGCGACTTGATGCGCGCGGGCAGCTCGGCGGCTTGCGCCGCCACGGGAAGGGCCAGCACGGTCGCGGCCAGCAGAAGCTTCTTGAACATGCGCTCTGTTCCTTCAGGCGATGACGGCGGAGAGGAAGGCCTTGAGGCGGGCTTCCCTCGGGTTGCCCAGCACCTCGGCGGCCGGGCCGGATTCGACGATGGCGCCACGGTCCATGAACACGACGCGGTCCGCAACCTCGCGGGCGAAGCCCAGCTCGTGCGTCACCACGATCATGGTCATGCCGGAGGCGGCGAGCTCCTTCATCACCGCCAGCACCTCGCCCACCAGTTCGGGGTCGAGGGCGCTGGTCGGCTCGTCGAACAGCATCAGCCTGGGCTTCATGGCCAGGGCGCGGGCGATGGCGACGCGCTGCTGCTGCCCGCCCGAGAGATTGGCCGGGTAGGCGCCGGCCTTGTCGGCGAGGCCGACGCGGGCCAGCAGCGCCTCGGCCTCGCGCACCGCCTCGGCGCGGTTGCGCCCCTGCACCTGCACCGGCCCCTCGATGATGTTCTCGAGCGCCGTCATGTGCGGGAAGAGGTTGAAGCGCTGGAACACCATGCCGGTGGCGAGGCGCTGCCGCGCGATCTCCTTCTCCGGCAGGGCGTGCAGCCGCGTGCCCTCGATGCGCCAGCCGGTCAGCGCGCCATCGACCCAGATGGCGCCGCTGTCGATGGTGACGAGCTGGTTGACGCAGCGCAGCAGCGTGGTCTTGCCGGAGCCGGAGGCGCCGATGATGCACAGCACCTCGCCGGCCTGGACATCCAGCGAGACGCCGTCCAGCGCCTGGAAATCGCCGAACTTCTTGCGGACATCGACGATGGAGACGAGGGGCGGGCTCATCGGGTGGCTCCGGTGCCGCGGGCGAAGCGGCGCTCCAGCAGCATCTGCAAGGGCGTCAGGACCGAGACGATGATCAGGTACCACAGCGCGGCCACGATCAGCAGCTCGATGACGCGGGAATTGGCGTAGTAGATGTTCTGCGCCGCGTGCAGGATCTCGGCGAACTGGATGACGCTGGCCAGCGAGGTCAGCTTCACCATGCCGATGAACTCGTTGCCGAGCGGCGGGATCACCACCTTCATCGCCTGCGGGAAGATGATGCGGCGCAGCGCCCTGAGCCGCGTCATGCCGATCGCCTTGGCCGCCTCATACTGACCGGCATCGACCGAGAGCATGCCGGCGCGGATCACCTCGGAGGTGTAGGCGCCCTGGTTGATGCCGAGGCCGAGCAGCGCGGCGAGCGCCGGCGTCATCACGTCCACCGTGCGGACGGAAAACTCGCCGAAGCCGAGGCGCGGGAAGATCAGCGCCAGGTTGAACCAGAGCAACAGCTGCAGGATGACCGGCGTGCCGCGGAACAGCCACGTGTAGCCCATGGCCACGCCCTGCAGCACCGGGTTGGGCGACATCCGCATCACCGCGGTGACGACGCCGAGCGCGATGCCGAGCGCCATGGCGCCGAGGGTCATCCACAGCGTGTTGTACAGCCCGGCCATGATGGCGGGCGCCGTGAAGAAGCTGCCGACGAAGCGCCACTCGATGTCGCCCACCGCGAAGGCGCGGGCAAGCCCGGCCAGCAGCAGCACGATGACCGCCACCGCCGCCCAGCGCCCCCAGTGGCGGTTGGGGACATGGGTGTAGTGGGCGATGTCGGGCAGCGTGGAGGGAGGCCGTCTCTGCGCCATCGGCGTCAGCCCGCCTTGCGAGCGGGCGGCACGGCGCCGGTGCGGCTGGTGATCAGCCCGTACATCTCCGGCCGGCGGTGCTGGGCGAAGTTGAACATCTTCTCCTTGCCCTGGGCGCAGAGGTCGAGGTCGCAATCGGCGACAACCACCTCGTCGCCCAGCGTCTTCGCCTCGGCGACGATGCGGCCATTGGGGTCGACGATGCAGGAGCCGCCGATCAGGCCGGAGCCATCCTCATCCCCCGCCTTGGCCACGGCCACCGCCCAGGCGGCGTTCATGTAGGCGTTGGACTGGACGGCGAGCTGCGAGTGGAAGGTGCGCAGCCCGGCATCCTCGGTGTTGCCGCCATTCGGGTCGTAGGCGGCGGAGTTGTAGCCGACCAGCAGCATCTCCAGCCCCTGAAGGCCATAGACGCGCCAGGCCTCCGGCCAGCGGCGGTCATTGCAGACCAGCATGCCCAGCACCGGCGCGCCCCAGGAATCGGGGCCGTGGAAGGCGGGGAAGCCCAGGTCGCCATACTCGAAGTAGCGCTTCTCCAGCTGCTGGAAGCGCGAGCCCTCACGCGGCTCCACCGAGCCGGGAAGGTGCACCTTGCGGTACTTCTCCAGGATGGCGCCATCCGGCCCGACGGTGACGGCGCTGTTGAAGCGCTTGCCATCGGCCGTGCGCTCCGCGTAGCCGACATAGAAGCCGACCCCCAGCGCCTTCGCGCGGTCGAACAGCGGCTGCGTGTCCGGGCCCGGCAGCGTGCTCTCGAAATACGCCTCCAGCTCCGCCTCGCTCAGCAGCCAGCGCGGGAAAAAGGTGGTGAAGGCCAGCTCGGGGAAGACCACCAGTTGGGCGCCCTGGGCGGCGGACTGCTCCAGCAGGGCGATCATCCGGGCCAGGATCTGGGCGCGGCTGTCGGCGCGCTGGTTGGGGCCCATCTGGGCGGCGGCGACGCGCAGGATACGGGGCATCGGGAACCTCATCCGGGGGGCCGCGGGGCGGCGATGGCCGGCATCGTCGCACGCTTTTAAGGCAGCGCAATCGTCTGGATTATGATGAATCGCGCCAATCTATTCATCCTGATTATACACTGCCCAAACCATGACCTTGCGCCAGCTCGAGATCCTCCGCGCCGTCATCCGGCACCAGACCACCATGGCGGCGGCCCGGCTGCTCGGCATGTCGCAGCCCGCCGTCAGCAACGCGGTGAAGCAGCTGGAGGCGCAGCTCGGCTTCCCGCTGTTCGAGCGCGTCAACAACCGCCTCTTCCCCACCGAGGCGGCGCGGGTGATCCATGCCGAATCCGAGCCGCTCTTCGCCCAGCACGCGGCGCTGGAGGCACGGCTGCGCGCGCTGCGGCAGGACAAGCGGGGCCGGCTGCGGCTGCTCTCCACCCCGCCGCTGGGGCACGGGGTGGTGCCGCGGGCGATGCGGCGGATGCTGGAGCGGCAGCCTGGGCTGCGCATCACCTTCGACGTGCGGCGGCTGGACGAGGTGGTGGAAGGGGTGGAAGGCGGCGATGCCGAGCTGGGCTTCGGCCTCAGCCTGGAGGAGCGGCCGGGCCTCTCCACGCGCCTGCTGGCCGAGGCGCGCATGGTCTGCGTCTGCCCGCCGGACCACCCGCTGGCGCGCGAAAGCCTGGTGACGCCGGGCCTGCTGCGCGCCTGGCCGCTGATCGCGCTGGAAGGCGGCACGCGCATGGGCCGCGCGGTGCGGGCCGCCTTCCAGGGCGCGCGGGAGCCCTTCTCCGCCGCCGTCGAGGTGCGCTACGCGGACACCGCCTGCGCCATGGCGGAAGCCGGCGTGGGCGTGGCGGTGGTCGATCCCTTTTCCGCCCGCAGCCGCCACCGCCCCCTGGCCGTGCTGCCCTTCGAGCCGGCGGTCCCGGCCCGGGCCCTCGCCTTCTGGGCGGTGGGCCTGCCGCTTTCCCAGACGGCGCAGGGGCTGTTGCAGGAGCTTCACGCCATGCTGGGAAATACCGGCGACGGCGCCGCCGGTTAATAGTTCGTTCAGCGAATTGCTCAACACTCATCCACCGGGCGCCCTGCTCTCCCTTCGCCGGCGCCGGCAACAGGATGATGCCGTGCAGTACAGCTCCGCCCTGCCTCTGCTGCAGCGCCTGCGCATCCGGACCCGGCGCCGCCACTCCCTGGAACTCCCGCCGCGGAGCGCCGACGAGACGAGCCCGCTGCTGAGCCTGATGCTGGCCCTGGCCGCCCTGGCGGCGCTGGCGGTGGCCCTGGTGCCGCCAGCCAGCTACCTGTTGGCCTTGCAGGCGCACGAGGCCGGCCGGCTGGAGACGCGGGCCGGTTATCTGGCCAACGAGCTGGCCCGCCGCTCCTGGCTGATCGAGCAGGAGGATCATCGCGGCGCGCTTGGCATCCTGCGCCAGAATGCCAGCCCATCCATGGCCGCGGAGCATGTGCGCCTGCTGCAGGCGGATGGCAGCCTGCTGGCGGAGGTCACGCCGCTGGAGCCGCTGGCGCGCCCTCTCCTGACCCGGCGTGCCGCCGTGCCGAGGGATTCCGGGCCGCAGGCCGAGGTGGAGGTGACGCGCTCGCTGCGCCCGGCCCTGCAAAAGGCGGCGCTGCTGCTGCTGCTCTGCCTGCTGCTCGGCGGCATGATCTTCGTCCTGCTGCGCCTGCTGCCGATGTGGATGCTGCGGCAGGCCCTCGGCCACGCCTCCTACCTCGCCACGCATGACACCCTCACCGGCCTTTCCAACCGCCTGGCCTTTCAGGACCGGCTGAGCCACGCGCTGCTGGCGGCGCACCGGGAAGGCAGGGTGGTGGCGCTGCTGGTCATCGACCTCGACGACTTCAAGGAGGTCAACGACACCCATGGCCATGCCGCCGGCGACAGGCTGCTGCGGGAGGTGGCGCAGCGTATGGGCCAGGGGATGCGCGCCAGCGACACCCTGGCCCGGATCGGCGGCGACGAATTCGCCATCATCCAGACCGCCGGCCATCAGCCGCAGGCGGCCGAGGGGCTGGCGCGCCGCCTGCTCACTCTGATGAACGAGCCCATCATGCTGGAAGGCCGGGCCCGTCCGGTGCGGCTCAGCATCGGCATCGCCCTCAGCCGGGCCGGCGGCGCGACCGAGCCGGCGCAGCTGGTGCACGACGCCGACATGGCCATGTACCAGGCGAAGCAGTCACGCGCAGGCGGCTATCACTTCCACTCGCCCGCGCTGAGCCGCAAGCTGCGGGAGCGCCGCCTGCTGGAACAGGATCTGCGGCAGGCGCATGCGCAGCAGCAGTTCCGCCTCGACTACCAGCCCCTTGTCTACCTTGGCAGCGGGCAGGTCTCGGGCGGCGAGGCCCTGCTGCGCTGGCACCGCCCCGGCCACGGCAACATGCCGCCCGACCTGTTCATCCCCCTCCTGGAGGAAACCGGGCTGATCGTGCCGGTCGGGGCCTGGGTGCTGGAGACCGCCTGCCGCGAGGCCGCCCGCTGGCCGGCGCGGATGAGCGTGGCGGTGAACGTCTCCACCATCCAGTTCCGCAAGCCCGGCCTCTGCGAGGCGGTGGAGGGTGCCCTGCGCTCCTCCGGCCTGCCCGCCCACCGGCTGGAGCTGGAGATCACCGAAAGCGTGCTGCTGCACGACACGCCGGAAACCCTGGCCACCCTGCAGCGGCTGCGGGAGATCGGCGTCCGCATTGCCATGGACGATTTCGGCACCGGCTATTCCAGCCTGAGCTACCTGCACCACTTCGCCTTCGACAAGATCAAGATCGACCGCAGCTTCGTGCAGCGCATGGCGCAGGATCCGAACGCCAAGGCCGTGATCCGCGCCGTGGTGAACATCAGCCAGACCCTCGGCATCCGCGCCCTGGCCGAGGGGGTGGAGAATGCCGAGCAGGCGGAGCTGCTGCGGCAGGAGGGCTGCGCCGAGGTGCAGGGCTACCTCTTCGGCCGGCCGATGCCGCCGGAGCAGTTCGCCGCCCTGCATGCCCGGCTCCGCCGCCCCGCCTGAGCGGCCGGAGGAGAGGCAGGAAGGTTGACGCGGGGCGCCGATCTGGCGCACAGCCCCACGGCTTCCCCCTACGCTTTCCCATAACCAGCCCCGATAAGGCAGAGTGATGACCGAACTGGCCTTCCACAACAGCGCCACGCGCCGGCGGGAGATCTTCGCCCCGCTCGACCCGCAGCATGTGCGCCTCTATGTGTGTGGGCCCACGGTCTATGACCTGGCGCATCTGGGCAATGCGCGTCCCGTCGTGGTGTTCGACGTGCTGACGCGGCTGCTGCGCCGGCGCTACCCGCGCGTCACCTATGTCCGCAACATCACGGATGTGGACGACAAGATCAACGCGCGCGCCCAGGAGAGCGGCGAGCCGATCTCGGCCATCACCGCCCGCACCACCGCCGATTTCCACCGGGACATGGCCTCGCTGGGCTGCCTGCCGCCCGATGAGGAGCCGCGCGCCACCGACAACATCGACCGCATGGTGGCGCTGATCGAGCGGCTGATCGCCAACGGCCATGCCTATGCGGCGGAAGGGCACGTGCTGTTCTCCGTCTCCAGCTATCCCGGCTACGGGGCGCTGTCCGGCCGCTCCACCGAGGAGATGCTGGCCGGCGCCCGCGTGGAAGTGGCCCCCTACAAGCGCGAGCCCGGCGATTTCGTGCTTTGGAAGCCCTCCACCGATGGCCTGCCGGGCTGGGACAGCCCCTGGGGCCGCGGCCGCCCGGGCTGGCACATCGAGTGCTCCGCCATGTCCTGGCGCTATCTCGGCACGGAGTTCGACATCCATGGCGGCGGGCACGACCTGCTCTTCCCGCACCATGAGAACGAGCTGGCGCAGTCGGTCTGCGCCTTCCCCGGCAGCCGCTTCGCGAAATACTGGCTGCACAACGGCATGCTGCTCGTCGATGGCGAGAAGATGTCGAAGTCGCTCGGCAATTTCCGCACGGTGCGGGACATCCTGGAGCGTGGCGCCTGGGCCGGCGAGGCGTTCCGCCTGCTGCTGCTCAAGACCCACTACCGCGCCGCGCTGGACTACACCGCGGAACGGCTCGACGAGGCCCGCGCCGAGCTGGACGATTTCTACGCCCTCCTCGCCCGCGACCTGCCCGCCCCGGAAGAGGACGACGCGCTGGTGGCCGAGATGGCCGAATGGGCGCTCGAACCCCTGGCCGACGATCTGAACACCCCGCTGGCCATCACCCGCCTGCGCGACCTGCGCACGCTGGAGAATGTGGCGACGGTGGGCGGCTCGGCCACCAACCTGCTCGCGCGCATCGGGCGCAACTGGCAGCCGGGCTCCGGCCAGGCGGCGGCGGCGCTGCGGGCGGCGGCCGGGGTGCTGGGCCTGCTCGGCACCGACCCGCAGGCCTGGCGCCAGGGCGGCGCGGCGGACGACACGGCGGCGATCGAGGCCGCCATCGCCGCCCGCCTCGCCGCGCGCCGCGCGAAGGACTGGGCGGAGGCGGACCGCATCCGCGCCGCCCTCGCCGCCCAGGGGGTGGTGCTGGAGGATGGGCCCGGCGGCACCACCTGGCGCCGCGCCTGAGTCTCAGGCGCCGCGGCGGGCCGGCCGCGGCGGCGCCAGCCGCTCGCGCAGCCGGAACAACGCCCGCAGCGCCAGCGCCCCCGCCCCGGCAATGCCGACCCACAGCGCCGGGCGCAGGCCGAAATCGATGTCGAGATTGGCCTGCAGCACCGGCAGCGGCGGCACGCCCGTGGCCACCGCGTACCAGCCCGCCTCGACCAGCGCGGTGCCGAGCGCAGCACCCAGCGCCAGCAGCGCCAGCCGCCCCAGCCCTGGCGCGCCGCCCTTCGGCGCCAGCAGCCGGTAGCCCAGCAGCCAGAGCAGCAGCCCGGCCATCAGCACCGCCTCAGTCACGTCGATCTTGGATTGCAGGGCGAAATGCACCACCGCCAGCGCCGCCAGGGCATAGACCACCCGGTGCAGCGCCTGCCAGCGCCGCCCGCCCAGGCGCCGCACCCAGCCATCGGTGGAGGTGACGCCCAGCACCGCCAGCCCCAGCAGCGCCACGAAGCCGATGGTGAGGTAGATGCGCAGCACGATCTCGCTCGCCAGCTTCGGCAGGTCCCATTTCAGCTCGGCGGCGTAGAGCACCAGGTGCAGCAGCGCATAGGCCAGCGCCCCCAGCCCCACCATGCGCCGCACCAGCATGATCCGCGGCCAGCGGAACAGTTGCCGCAGCGGCGTCACCAGCAGGGAGAGCCACAGGATGCGCACGGCCCACAGCCCGGTGGTGTGAATCGCCTCCATGATCGGCCGTCCGCCGAGCGCGCCCTGCGCCGCCTGCGCCGCCAGCCACAGCCCGGGCAGGAACAGCGCCGCCAGCACCGCCACCTTCAGCGGCGAGAAGGCCCCCTGGCGGTCCTGCCAGGGCGGGGAGAGGGCGAGGCTGCTCATGCGGGCTCCGGCGCTGTGGTGCCGGCAGCATGTGGGCATGGCCGGGCACGCTGCCAGCCTGCGGCGATGTATCGGCCTGTCACGGAGTGCCACGCGCCGCGCCAGCGGGCTTGATCGGCGCGCCTCTTGCCTTCCCATGGGGGGAAGCCCCCATCTCTGCGGCAGGATTCCCTGCCGGAGTGACCCAGCCGATGCCCCGCCTTTCCCTCCTCCTGCCCGCCCTGGCCGCGTTGCTCGCCGCCGGCCCCATCCTCACCGCTCCCGCCCTGGCGCAGCACGCCCACCAGCACGGTGCCGCCGCCGCCCCTGCCCCTGCCCCGGCGGACTCGCCCGCCACCGCCGCGCTCAAGGCGGCGAACGCGAAGATGCACAAGGACATGGACATCCCGTACAGCGGCGATCCGGACAAGGATTTCGCCCGCGCCATGATCCCGCACCACCAGGGTGCCATCGACATGGCCCGGGTGCAGCTGCAGTACGGCAAGGACCCGGTGCTGCGCCGGCTGGCCGAGGAGATCATCCAGGAGCAGGGTCGGGAGATCGCCCTGCTGCGCACGATGGTGGACCCGCCGCGCCGCTGATCGGCCCTTTCGCGGCGGGCCGCGGGCGGCTATCGGGGGCGCCCTGTGCGCGAAGCGCACGAGACCCGAAGGATGACCCGCCCATGACCGGCCGCGACGGTGGCGCCGACCTGAAGCCCATGCCGGGCGAGAGCCCGATCATCGTGCTGGTGCGCCCGCAGCTGGCCGAGAACATTGGCAGCACGGCGCGCGCCATGGCCAATGGCGGGCTGTTCCACCTGCGCCTCGTCGCCCCGCGCGACGGCTGGCCGCAGGAGCGGGCCTGGTTCGTCTCCTCCGGCGCGCAGCGCATCCTGGACGCCGCCACGGTGCACGAGACGGTGGCCGATGCGGTGGCCGACTGCCACCGCGTCTTCGCCACCTGCCCCAGGCCGCGCCACGTCGTCATCCCGGTCCGCACGGCACGCGGCGCGGCGGAGGAGCTGGTGGAGATCTGCCAGGGCCGCGCCTTACGCAGCGCCGTGCTGTTCGGCCCCGAGCGCGCGGGCCTCGAGAATGACGACATGGCCTGTGCCGACACGCTGGTGCGCTACCCGCTGAACCCGGAGCACATGTCGCTCAACCTGGCGCAGGCGGTGATGATCCTGGCCTATGAGTGGTGGAACGCGGCGGTGGACCGCACGCCGCCCCGCCAGCTGATGACCAACGAGACCCGCGTGGCCACCAAGGGCGAGCTGGAGGGCTTCCTCGGCCGGCTGACGGCCGAGCTGGACGCCTGCGGCTTCCTCGACAACCTGCCCAAGCGCCCCGGCATGGTGCGCAACCTGCGCCACTGGTTCCAGCGCGGCGAGGTGACGGAGCAGGAGCTGCGCACCCTCCACGGCGTGGTCACGGAGCTCTCGCGCGGGCGGATGCAGCGCGGCCGCCCGGCCGAGCAGGACCCGCCGCTGCCCTGGGCCGGGGCGGAATAGGGCCGCCCCAGAGCAAGGAATCCGACCGGAGGATTCCATCCAGTCGGATTTCTTGCTCTAGAAAACATGGCTGCTCTAGCCGCCGAGGCGGCGGATCGGCACGCGCTCCGTCGTCAGCGCCGCGGGCCAGCCCCAGAGCCGCTCCACCA
This sequence comes from Roseomonas sp. TS2, assembly GCF_058833935.1. Lineage (NCBI taxonomy): Bacteria > Pseudomonadati > Pseudomonadota > Alphaproteobacteria > Acetobacterales > Roseomonadaceae > Roseomonas > Roseomonas sp. TS2. The sequence goes on from NZ_JCACVY010000029.1 coordinate 23,106, forward strand.
GCACCAGCCCGACTGCCAGCGCCAGGGCCGCCAGCATCACCATCGCCACGCGGCGCGAGGGCGGGCGGCGCACCAGCCGCGAGAGGAAGAACAGCAGCCGTGTCAGCGGGTCCACGGCCGCGGCCCCTCACCCCACCTGGCGGGTGATCGTGCGGAGCGTGACGAACTCCTCCGCCGCCGTGGGGTGGATGCCGATGGTGCGGTCGAAATCCTCCTTCGTCGCGCCGGCGACGATGGCGACCGCGATGCCCTGCATGATCTCCGCCGCGTCCTCGCCCAGCATGTGGGCGCCCAGCACGCGGCGGGTGCGGCGGGAGACCACCAGCTTCATCAGCGTCTTGCGCGCCGCCTTGCTGATGGTGTGGCGCATCGGCGTGAAGCGGGCGACATAGACGTCGATCGGCCCCTGCGCGGCGGCGGCCTCCTCGCTCAGCCCCACCGTGGCGGCGGGGGGCGAGGTGAAGATCGCCGTCGGCACGTTCTGGAAGCTGGCGGTGCGCGGGTGGCCGCCGAACAGCGTGTCGGCCAGGGCATGGCCCACGGCGGTGGCCACGGGGGTCAGGTTCAGCTGGTCCGTCACGTCGCCGATGGCGAAGATGTGCGGCTGGGCGGTGGCCTGCTCCAGCGTCACCGGCACGCAGCCCGAGCGGCCGGGGGCGATGCCGGCACGCTCCAGCCCCAGCCCGTCGGTGTGCGGCACCCGGCCGGTGGCGAACATCACCTGGTCCGTCTCCAGCACCAGCCCGTCCTCCATGGTCAGGCGCACGCCCTCCCCCGCCTTCTCCAGCCGCGCCGGCATCTGGCCGGGGTGCAGGCGGATGCCCTGGTGGCCCAGCGCCTCGGCCATCGCCTCGCGCAGGTCGCCATCCATGCCGCGCAGCGGCAGGGGCTGGCGGTAGAGCAGGTCCACCTCCGAGCCCAGGCCGCGCAGCAGCGAGGCGAATTCCAGCGCGATGTAGCCGCCGCCCACCACCACGATGCGGCGCGGCCGCTCCTTCAGGGTGAACAGATCGTCCGAGACCAGGCCCAGCTCGGCGCCGGGGATCTCCGGCCGCTGCGGCCGCCCGCCCACCGCGATGACGATGCGCTCGGCGGTGACGCGCTGCCCGCCCACATCCAGCGTGTGCGGGTCGAGGAAGGTGGCGCGGGCGTTGAAGGTGGTGACGCCGGCATTGCCCAGCAGGCGGGCGTAGATGGCGTTCAGCCGCGCCACCTCGGCGTCGCGCGCCGCCACCAGCGTGGCCCAGTCATGCTCGCCCTTCTGGTTCCGCCAGCCGAAGGCGGGGGCCTCCTCGGCCCACTGCCCGTATTCGGCGGCGTGCACCATGATCTTCTTCGGCACGCAGCCGACATTGACGCAGGTGCCGCCCCAGAAGCGCTCCTCCGCCACGCCGATCCGGGCGCCGTGCCCGGCCGAGATGCGGCCGCACCGGACGCCGCCCGAGCCGCCGCCAATGACGAACAGGTCGAAATCATAGGCGCTCATGCGGCGGGACCCCTCTGTCATGCTGCCGCTGCAAGAAGGGGCGCCCCGGCGCCCGCGTCAACCCGTTCCCGCGCGCGGGGCTGGCCCGTTCACCCCGCGCAGGCCGCCTCCACGCGCAGCGCCGCATCCAGCGCCGCGCGGCCGGCCACGCCGTCCACCACCACCGGCGCGCCATCGAGGCAGGCGGCGACGAAGGCGGCCTGCTCGGCCTCGAGGTTGTCGTGGTCCTGCCAGGAAAGGGTCTCGATGCCGTGGCCGGGGAGCTGCTCCAGCGGCGCGCCCCGCCCCTTGCGCACCAGGGTCATCTCGCGCGCCAGGAAGTCCAGCCGCGCGACGCCCTCCGTGCCGTGCACCACCAGCCGCCGCTCCATCGCCAGGCTGGCGCGGCTGGCGGTGATGGTGGCCTGGGCGCCATTGGCGAAGCGCAGCCGGGCGTTGGCGAAATCCGTCCGCTCCGAGACCATCGTGGCGCCGAAGGCCTCCACCCCCACGAGGTCGGCGCCCGCGAGCGAGAGCACGAGGTCGAGGTCGTGGATCATCAGGTCCAGGATCACGGTGATGTCCAGGCTGCGCGGCCGGAAGGGGGCGACGCGCACCGCCTCCATGTAGAGCGGCCGGCCGACGCCGCCGCTGCCGCGCAGCGTGGCCATGCCGGCGCCGTAGCGCTCCACATGCCCCACCTGCAGCACGCGGCCGAGCGCCGCCGCCTCGGCCACCAGCGCGTCCGCCTGCGCCAGCGTGGCGGCGATCGGCTTCTCGATGAACACATGGCAGCCCGCCGCCAGCGCCGCCATGCCGAGTCCGTGGTGGAAGGCGGTGGGGGCGGCGATGATCACGGCATCGGCCGCCGCCATCAGCGCCCCGGCGCTCTCCCAGGCGCGGGTGCCGGCCTCGGCCGCCACCTGGGCGGCGCGCGCCGGGTCGGCGTCGGCCAGCCCCAGGAACTCCACGCGGGGGAATTCCTGGCGGGACGCGCCGGCCGCCTTCAGCGTGTGGAACCGCCCGAAATGCCCCGCCCCGATGACGCCCAGCTTCAGCCGCATGCCCTGCCCGATCCCTCTGTCCGAGGCGGCGGGATGTAGCAGAGAGTTGCCGCCGATGCATGGTGGGTTGCATCGGCGGCGGCGGGGCAGCATTTTCCGCACCCTCTAGCTTGGGGGGCCTTCTCGGCCATGCTGTACTTCGCGCGGTGGAAGGTCGCCGCCATTCTCGGCGTCATCCTGCTGGGTGTTCTGCTGTCTCTGCCCAATGTCGTGCCGCGCTCGGCCATTCCGTCCTGGCTGCCGGCGCGGCAGATCTCGCTTGGCCTCGACCTGCGCGGCGGCTCCTACCTGCTGCTGGAGGTGGACCTGAACGCGGTGGTGCGCGAGCGGCTGGAAAGCCTGGCCGATGGCGCCCGCACCCGGCTGCGCCAGGCCAATATCGGCTACCTGAACCTGCAGGCGCAGCCCGCCGCCAACAGCCTGACGCTGCGCGTGCGGGACCCGGCGCAGACCCAGGCGGCGCTCGCCGCGCTGCGCGAGCTGGCCAACCCGGTGCCGGTGGGCGGCGGCGCCACCGCCCCCGATGTGGAGCTGGCCAGCCAGCCGGACGGCACCATCACCGCCACGCTCAGCGAGGCCGCGCTGCGGGCGCGGGCCGGCGGCGCGGTGGAGCAGTCCATCGAGATCGTCCGCCGCCGCATCGACGAGACGGGCGTGGCCGAGGCGCTGATCGCCCGCCAGGGCCAGAGCCGCATCCTGGTGCAGCTCCCCGGCGTCGAGGATCCCAACCGGATCAAGGAGCTGCTGGGCCGCACCGCCCGCATGACCTTCCGCCTGCTGGACGAGAACGCCAATCTGCAGGCGGCCGTGCCGCCGCCGGGCGTCGAGTTCCTGGAGGGCGAGCAGCCGGGCACGCGCTACCCCGTCCGCCGCCGCATCGAGGTGGACGGCGCCAACCTCTCCGACGCCCGCGCCGGCCAGGACAGCCGCAACGGCGAATGGGTGGTGAACTTCACCTTCGACTCCGTGGGCACCCGCCGCTTCGCCGACATCACCCGGCAGAATGTCGGCCGCCCCTTCGCCATCGTGCTGGACAACAAGGTGATCACCGCCCCCGTCATCCGCGAGCCGATCACCGGCGGGCGGGGCCAGATCAGCGGCAATTTCAACGCGGCGGGCGCCAACGACCTGGCGGTGCTGCTGCGCGCCGGCGCGCTGCCCGCCCCGCTCACCGTGGTGGAGGAGCGCACCGTGGGCCCCGAGCTGGGGGCGGACGCGATCCGCGCCGGCCTGCTCAGCCTGGCGGTCGGCGCCGCCTTCGTCATCGGCTACATGGGCTTCGCCTACGGGCTGTTCGGCTGGTTCGCCAACCTGGCGCTGGTGGTGAACATCCTGCTGCTGGTGGCCGCCCTGTCGCTGCTCGGCGCCACCCTCACCCTGCCCGGCATCGCCGGCATCGTGCTGACGCTGGGCACGGCGGTGGACGCCAACATCCTGATCAACGAGCGCATCCGCGAGGAGGTGAAGGCAGGCAGGCCGCCGATCAGCGCGCTGGAGGCGGGCTTCACCAAGGCCTCCGGCACCATCATGGACAGCAACCTGACCAACCTGATCGCCATGGCCTGCCTCTACGTGCTGGGCTCCGGCCCGGTGCGCGGCTTCGCCGTCACGGTGGCCATCGGCACCATCGCCTCGATGTGGTCGGCCACCGTGCTGGTGCGGCTGATGGTCTCCGCCTGGTACCGCTCCCGCCGCCCCAAGACCCTGCCGGTCTGAGGAGACGCGCCCCATGTTCCTCTCCCGCCCGCTGTTCCGGATCGTCCCGGACAACACCCAGATCGCCTTCATGCGCGGCCGCGTGCTGGGCATCGCCTTCTCCGCCCTGCTCTCGGTGCTCTCCCTCGGCCTCGCCTTCTATCCGGGGCTGGAAAAGGGCATCGACTTCCGCGGCGGCATCATCATGGAGATCCGCACCCAGGGGCCGGCCGACCTCGGCGCCCTGCGCGGCGCCATGGGCGGCCTCGACCTCGGCGATGTCGGGCTGCAGCAGTTCGGCGACGACAGCACCGTGCTGCTGCGCCTGCCCGTGCAGGGCCAGGAGGGCGAGGAGGGCGCCACCCAGGCCGCCGTCAACGCCGTGCGCGGCGCGCTGGAGCAGGCGGCGCCGGGCGCGCGCATCCTGCGCACCGAGGCGGTGGGCAACCGCGTCTCGGCCGAGCTGTTCGCCAACAGCCTGATCGCCCTCGGCATGTCGATGCTGGCGATGCTGGTCTACATCTGGTTCCGCTTCGAATGGCAGTTCGCCGTCGGCGCCATCGTCACCCTGGTGCTGGAGACGACCAAGGTGGTGGGCTTCCTCGCCATCACCCGCATCGAGTTCAGCCTGACCACGGTGGCGGCGGTGCTGACCATCATCGGCTTCTCGATCAACGACAAGGTCGTGGTGTACGACCGGATGCGCGAGAACCTCCGCAAGTACAAGACGATGCCGCTGCGCCAGCTGATCGACAAGTCGATCAACGAGACGCTGAACCGCACCGTCGGCACCTCGATGACGCTGCTGCTCTCCGCCCTGCCGCTGGCGCTGTTCGGCGGCGACGCGCTCTCCGGCTTCGCCTGGACGATGGTGTTCGGCATCATCGCCTCCACCTCCTCCTCGATCTTCATCGCCGCGCCGATCCTGCTCTTCCTGGGCGAGAACCGGCTGCGGCGGGGCACCGAGGCGCCGGCGCCGGCAGCCCCGCCGGCCACCCCGCCGGGCGCCGCCCCGCGCCGCTGAGGCAGCGCCCGCAGCCTACCCGCCGCCGCTGGCCCTGCCGGGGCCAGCGGCGGCGGGCACCACCCTGCCCTTCGATCCGCCGAGCCGGACAGCGCCAGCGCCCTCCACGCCGGCGCCTTCACCCCTTCCTCGAGCGCCAGCCCCGCCGCTCCGGCATCCGGCCGCGCAACCTACCCGGCGCGGGTGGGCCGGGGGGCACCCCCCCGGCAATGGGCGCTGGATTGGTGCCTTCTCCCTGCCCTGCCTGGTCTGCGCGCCGCCTGGCTGACCGGGCTTGGCATCGCCGAGGCGGCGCGGCTGGAGCTGCTGCCGGACCTGCCAACCCCCGGCCGAGCAGGGCCTGCCGCTGGCGGCAGCGCAGCACCGTGCCCTGCTGCGGCCCGGCCCATGGCTCCCCGGCGGAGGCCGAGGCGCTGCCCGCCAAGGCTGGCGCCATCGCCGCCGCAGCCGGCAGGCCCGGGTGGCGCAGGAAATCACCTCCTGGCAGCAGAGGTGGAAGACCGAAGCCTGAGACGGTAGCGCTGCCCGCTCTCAATAATGAGAATATGATTATAATTGTCATGGAGACAGACCGGAAACAAATTATTAATATGCGGCTCGAAGGACCCCATGCCGCACCCATCCGTTCTGCGCCAGCCGGCCGTGCCATTCCGCACGCTCGTGCTGGCCGATGACCCTGCCATCCTGACCGCCGCCCGAATGGCCTCGAACGCCGCGGGCGACATGGCGCCGCTGTTCGTCGCCTCGGGGCGCGAGGCGCTGCGCCAGCTGTTCCGCGCCGATGACCGCCCGGCGCGGCTGATCTGCCAGCCTTCCACCGCCGGCGAGAGCTGGCCGGCCCTGATGGCCACCGCCCGCGACCCCTTCGCCCCCACCGGGCTGGTGCTGGTGCGGGAGCAGCAGCGGCCCCCGGCCGAGACGGCGGGCCTCGTCAGCGTGCCGCCCGAGGTAAAGGCGCTGACCCGGGCGCTGCGCACCCTCTCCGCCTGGCCGCCGCAGATTCCCACCGACGACCCGCACGAGCTGGCGCTCGGACTGGCGCGCGGCGAGATCGCGGTACGCTACCAGCCGGTGCTGAACCTGGCCGACCGCCGGCCGGTGCTGCTGGAGGGGCTGGCCCGCTGGCAGCGGCGGGACGACACGCCGCTGAGCCCGGACCTCTTCGTGCCCCTGGCGGAGCGGCACGGGCTCTCCCGCGCCCTGGCCCAGGCGGTGGCGCTGGTGGCCTTCACCGAGATGGCGCCACGGGCGGCGCGGCTCGGCAGCCAGATCAGCCTGAACCTGCCGCTGGAACTGATGCTGGAGCCGGAAACGCTGGGCTGGCTGCGCCGCCTGCTGGCCAGTACCCGCTTCCCCCCCGGCGCGCTGGTGCTGGAGCTGACCGAGACGACGCCGGTGCGCGACCGCGCCGCGCTGCGCCGGGCGCTGCGCCATTTCGGCGCCGCCGGCCATGCCGTGCTGATCGACGACATGGGCCTCGACGACGACCGCGCCGCGCTGCTGGAACTGCCCTTCGCCGGCATCAAGCTGGACCGGCACCTGGTCTCGGCCATGCCGCGCAGCCGCCGCGCCCGCGCCCTGGTGCAGCGGCTGGTGGCGCGGGCGCATGCGCGGCGCATGAGCGTGACGGCCGAGGGCGTGTCCAGCGCGGCGCTCTGGCGCGCCGCCGCCATGGCCGGGGTCGACCGGGTGCAGGGCTATGCCATCAGCCGCCCGCTACCCGGCCCCGCCCTGCCCGCCTGGGCCGCGGCGCACAGCCTGCCGCCGCGGCTGGCGCCCGGCGGCGCCGGCGCCCGGCAGCGGCGCCGCGCCTAGGCTTCAGCCGTAGCATTCGCGGTAGAGCGCGACGATCTCCTCCGCCTCCGGCACGCGCGGATTGTTGCCCGGGCTGCCCGAGGCCAGGGCCTGCGCCGCCATGGTGCCGAGCCGCGAATCCCAGGCCGCCGGGTCGATGCCGAACTGGCGCGGGCTCGGCACGCCGAGTTCCTGGTTCAGCGCGCGCAGCTCGGCCAGCAGCGCCTCGGCAGCGGCGGCATCCGGCGTGGCGGCGTCGGCCAGGCCCATGAGGCGCGCCGCCTCGGCATAGCGCGCCTGCCCCGCCTTCAGCCCGAAGCGCGTCACCGCCGGCAGCAGCATGGCGTTGGAGAGGCCGTGCGGCACGTGGAAATGCGCGCCGATCGGCCGGCTCATGCCATGCACCAGCGCCACCGAGCTGTTGGAGAAGGCGAGGCCCGCCAGAGTCGCCCCCTCCATCATCGCCGCGCGCGCCGCGCGGTCCTGCGGGCTGGCATAGGCGGTGCGCAGGTTGCGCGCGATCAGCGGCATCGCGGCGCGGGCATAGAGGTCGGAGAGCGGGCTGGCGCGCTTGGAGACGAAGGCCTCCAGCGCGTGGGTCAGGCTGTCGATGCCGGTATCCGCCGTGATGCGCGGCGGCACGCTGAAGGTCAGCTCGTAATCCACCACCGCCGCCAGCGGCAGCGCACCGAGGCCGGCGATCAGCATCTTCTCGTCCCGCTCCGTGTCGGTGACGATGGTGAAGCGCGTGGCCTCGCTGCCGGTGCCGGCGGTGGTGGGCACGCAGATCACCGGCAGCGCGGCGCGGTCGGCGCTGGCGGGCACCTTGAAGTCCCGCATGTGCTGGCCGGGGGCGGCGGCGGCCAGGATCGCCATGGCCTTGGCCGTGTCCATCGGGCTGCCGCCGCCGAAGCCGATCAGGCAGTCATGCGGCACCTCGCGCAGCACGGCGACGCCCGCGGCCACGGTGGTGTCGGTCGGGTCGGCCACGGTGTCGGAGAAGACGCGGGGCGCGATGCCGGCGGCGGCCAGCGGCGCCAGCACGCGGTCGATCATGCCGGAGGAGACCATCCACGGGTCCGTCACCACCAGGGGCTGGGAGAGGCCGAACTCGCGCAGCAGGGCCGGCAGCTCCGCCAGCGCGCCGCCGCCGATCAGCAGCTTGCGGGGGGCGACGAGGGATACGCTCATGGATGTGTCCTCCTGCTCGGTGGCCGCCGGTCGGGCGTCGGCGTGGTGGAAATGGCTTAGCCCCGCCCGCAAGGCCCGTCAGCCCCCCAGGCTTCCCTGCCCATGCCCATGCCCCCCTGGCGGAAGCGCCTGGGCTCGGGGAGGATGCGGACCATCATGCTCCTGCTGTTGCAATCCACGCCGCTGCTGCTGCTCCTGGCGCTGCTTCTCTCCGGCCGGGCCGGGCCGGTGGGCGCCT
>NZ_JCACVY010000030.1:0-31476 GCF_058833935.1 Roseomonas sp. TS2
GTGGTCGTGCGCGTCACCCAGCCCGACCTCGCCCGCCGCGCGCAGCTGGAGCGCAGCCGCGGCCGGCTGGTGATCGCGGCGCTGGGCTTCGGCACGCTGTTCCTGGCCGTGGCGGCGAAGGCCACCTGGTCCACCGTGGTGATGCCGGCCGAGCCGAAGCGGCTGAACGCCGCGGTGCGCGCGCTGCAGCCGCCCGCGCAGCACGCCGCCAGCCGCGCGCCGATCACCGACCGCAACGGCGAGATGCTGGCCATCTCCCTGCCGGTGACGGCGCTGATCGCCAATCCACGCGTCATCGAGAACAAGGAGCACGTCGCCGACCGCATCCGCACGGTGCTGCCGCAGATCGAGCGCGACCGGCTGATCGAGCGCCTCTCGGGCGACCGCGGCTTCGTCTACGTCGCCCGCGCCCTGACCCCGCGCGAGCAGCAGGGCATCATCAACCTCGGCATCGCCGGCCTCGACTTCGAGGAGGCGGAGCGCCGCTACTACCCGCAGGGCCGTGCCGCCGTGCACGTGCTCGGCAATGTGGACGTGGACGGCAACGGCCTCTCCGGCATCGAGCGCCGCTTCGACGAGCGGCTGCGCACCGAGCGCGACACGCCGCTGAAGCTGTCGATCGACGTGCGCGTGCAGCTCGCGCTCCGCGACGCGGTGAGCCAGGCGATCAGCGACTTCAGCGGCATCGGCGGCGCCGGCGTGGTGCTCGACATCAACACCGCCGAGGTGGTGGCGATGGTCAGCCTGCCCGACTACGACGCGGGCGACATCGGCGGCGCCACGCCCGACCAGCGCTTCAACCGCGCCACGGTCGGCGTCTACGAGCCGGGCTCCACCTTCAAGCTGTTCACCGCCGCGGCGGCGCTGGAATACGGCACCGCCAACGTCAACACGAGCAGCTTCGACGCCTCCCGCCCGATCCGCTACGGCCGCTTCACGATCAGCGACTACAAGGGCAAGAACCGCTGGATCACCTTCCCCGAGATGCTCGCCTACTCGTCGAACCTGGGGGCCGCGCACATGGCGGCCACCTTCGGGCCGGCGCGGCAGCGTGAGTTCCTCAAGCGCGCCGGCATGCTGGCGCGCACGCCGATCGAGCTGCCCGAAGCCGCCGCGCCGCTGGTGCCGCCCGCCAATTCCTGGCGCGACATCAACATGTTCACCATCTCCTTCGGCCACGGCATCAGCGTCACGCCGCTGCATGTGGTGACGGGCGTCTCCGCCATCGCCAATGGCGGCATCCTGCGGGCGCCGACGCTGCTGGCCCAGCCGCCCGGCACGGTGCGCGAGGGCACGCGGCTGATCAGCGAGCAGAACAGCGAGACGATGCGCCGGCTGATGCGCCTCGTCGTCACCGACGGCTCGGGCAAGAATGCCGAGGTGCCGGGCTACTTCGTCGGCGGCAAGACCGGCACGGCGCAGAAGACCGGCCCGCGCGGCGGCTACATCATGAACAAGCGCATCGCCGCCTTCGTCGGCGCCTTCCCGATGCAGGCGCCGCGCTACGCGCTCTACGTCATGGTCGACGAGCCGACGCCGAACGCCAAGAGCCATGGCTACGCCACCGCCGGCTGGGTGGCGGCGCCGGCGGCGCACACCGTCATCTCGCGCATCGCCCCCATCCTGGGGCTGGTGCCGGAGGACCCGGCCAACCCGGCGATCGTCGCCGCCACCGAGATCCCGCTGCAGCCGGGCCGGCCGCGCGCGCGGTGCCGATGCCCAACATGCCGGCCAGCCCCGGCAGCCTGCCGCCGCCCGTGCCGCTGCGCATGACCTCGGCCGACCCGTCCGCGCCGGTTCCGCGGCGGGAGGCGAGCCTTGCAACTCGCTGACCTGATGCGCCAGGCCCTCGGATCGCAGCGCCCGGCCACCGCCATTCCCTTCGCGGGGCTGCCGATCACGGGGTTGACGGCGGACAGCCGGGCGGTGGCGCCCGGCTACCTGTTCGCGGCGCTGCCCGGCGCCCGGCAGGATGGCCGCGCCTACATCGCCGAGGCCGTGGCGCGCGGCGCCGGCGCCGTGCTGGCGCCGGACGGCACCGAATGGCCCGCCGGCGTGCCGCCCCGCCCGCTGCTGACCGATGCCGACCCGCGCCGCGCACTCGCCCGCATGGCCGCCGCCTTCCACGGCACCCAGCCGGCGCGGATCGTCGCCGTCACCGGCACCAACGGCAAGACCAGCACGGTGGACTTCCTGCGCCAGCTATGGGCGCTTTCGGGGGTGAAGGCCGGCTCGCTCGGCACGCTCGGCCTGCGCGCGCCGGGCTTCCCCGAGACAGCCTCCCTCACCACGCCGGACCCGGTGGCGCTGCACGCCATGCTGGCGCAGCTCGCCCGCGCGGGCGTGCAGAGCGTGGCGCTGGAGGCATCCTCGCACGGGCTGGAGCAGCGGCGGCTCGATGGGCTGATGCTCACCGCCGCCGGCTTCAGCAACCTGACGCGCGACCACCTGGACTACCATGGCGGCATGGAGGCCTACGCCGCCGCCAAGCTGCGCCTGTTCGACACGCTGCTCGACCAGGGCGACGCCGCCGTGGCCAATGCCGACATGGCGCCCGAGATCCTCGCCGCGCTGCGCGGCATCGCACGCCGCCGCCACCTGAAGTTCCACACCGTGGGCGAGGCGGGCGAGGCGATCCGCCTGCTGCGCCAGACCCCGCGCCCCGACGGCCAGGAGATGGTGCTGGAGGCCTTCGGCCGCCGCGCCGAGGTGGCCCTTGCCCTGCCCGGCCGCTTCCAGGCGGACAATGTGCTGCTCGCCGCCGGCCTCGCCATCGCCACCGGCATGGCGGCCGACACGGTGCTGGCGCTGCTGCCGCGGCTCGTCGGCGTGCGCGGCCGCATGGAGCTGGCCGCCCGCCTGCCCAATGGCGCGGCCGCCTATGTCGACTATGCCCACACGCCGGATGCGCTGGAGCGGCTGCTCACCGCGCTGCGCCCGCACACCACGGGGCGGCTGCATGTGGTGTTCGGCGCCGGCGGCGACCGCGACGGCGGCAAGCGCCCGCTGATGGGCGAGGTCTGCGCCCGCCTCGCCGACCACGCCATCCTCACCGACGACAATCCGCGCAGCGAGGACCCCGCCGCCATCCGCGCCGCCGTGCGCGCCGGCATGGCGGGCGGCGCCAAGATCACCGAGATCGGCGACCGGGAGGCAGCGATCGCCGCCGGGCTGGCGGCGCTGGCGCCGGGCGACGTGCTGGCGGTGGCCGGCAAGGGCCATGAGCCGGGCCAGACCATCGCCGGCGTGGTGCACCCCTTCGACGATGCCGAGGTGGTGCGCCGCCTCGCGGGGGTGGCGGCATGAGCGCCCCCCTCTGGACCGCGGCCGAGCTGCGCGAGGCCACCGGCGGCATCCTGGAAGGCGCTGGCCTGGACGGGCTGGAGATCGCCTCCGTCGGCATCGACAGCCGCGCCACCGGCCCGGGCGAGCTGTTCGTGGCGCTGCGCGATGTGCGGGACGGGCATGATTTCGTGGCCGACGCCCTGGCGCGCGGCGCCGCCGCCGCGCTGGTGGACCGCGACCCGCCGGGCGTGGCGCCCGGAGCGCCGCTGCTGCGCGTGGGCGAGACGCTGGCGGGCCTTCAGGCGCTGGGCGTCGCGGGCCGCGCGCGCAGCACGGCGCGGCTGGCCGCCATCACCGGCAGCGTCGGCAAGACCACGACCAAGGAGATGCTGCGCCACGGCCTCTCAGCGCTGGGCCGCACCCATGCGGCGGTGGCCAGCTACAACAACCACTGGGGCCTGCCGCTCACCCTCGCCCGCATGCCGCGCGAGGCGGAATACGGCGTGCTCGAGATCGGCATGAACCACCGCGGCGAGATCGCGCCGCTGGCGCGCCTCGCCCGGCCGCATGTGGCGGCCATCACCACGGTGGAGGCGGCGCATATCGGCCATCTCGGCTCGCTCGAGGAGATCGCCGAGGAGAAGGCGGACATCATGGCGGGCCTCGCCCCCGGCGCGCCGGTGGTGCTGCCGCGCGACGCCGCCATGTTCCCCCGCCTCGCCGCCCGCGCCGAGGCCGCCGGGCTGCGCGCCATCACCTTCGGCACGGATGCGGCGGCGGAATACCGCCTGCTCGGCTATGAGGGCGCGGCCGAGGGCGGGGTGGCGCAACTCTCCCTGCGCGGCGCGGCGCACACGCTGCATCTCGCGGCGCCGGGGCGGCACCTGGCGCTGAACGCGCTGGCCGCCATCGCGGTGGCCGAGGCGCTGGGCGCCGGGCGTGACGCCTTCCTGGCGGCGCTCGCGGAGTTCCGCCCCGGCGCCGGGCGCGGCGGGCGCGTGGCGCTGGACCTGCCGGGCGGCCCGGCCCTGCTGATCGACGACAGCTACAACGGCCAGCCCCCCGCCATGCGCGCCGGGCTCGGCGTGCTGGGGGCGCAGCGCCCCGGCCCGGGCGGGCGGCGAATCGCCGTGCTCGGCGACATGCGGGAGCTGGGCGAGCACGGCCCCGCTTTGCACGCATCCCTGCTCCCCGATGTTCTGGCCGGGGCGGATGTGGTATTTTGCTGCGGTGCACTGATGCGCGGCCTGTTTGACGCCCTGCCGGAGAACCGGCGCGGCGCGCATCGGGACAGCAGCGATGAACTGGCCCCGCTGGTGCGGCAGGCCGTGCGTCCGGGCGATGTCATTCTGGTGAAGGGGTCGCTGGGCAGCCGCATGGCGGTGGTGGTCCGGGCCCTGACATCGGCATCCCAGGACATGCGGCCTGGGGTGCGCGAAGGGGCGCATTCATGATCTACAATTTCCTGTCCCCGTACGCGGACGGGTTCTTCCTGTTCAACCTGTTCCGCTACGTCACCTTCCGGGCCGGCGCGGCCTGCATGACGGCGCTGTTCGTCACCCTGTTCTTCGGCCCCGCCGTGATCCGCTGGCTGCGCAGCTTCCAGAATGGCGGCCAGCCGATCCGCACCGACGGGCCGGAAGGGCACCTGCTGACCAAGAAGGGCACGCCCACCATGGGCGGCGTGCTGATCCTGCTCGGGCTGGTGCCGGCCACGCTGCTCTGGGCGGACCTGCGCAACGGCTTCGTCTGGGCCGTGCTGATGGTGACGCTGGGCTATGGCGCGCTGGGCTTCTGGGACGACTGGCTGAAGGTCACCAAGCGCAACACCAAGGGCGTCTCCGGCAAGGCGAAGCTGGTGGTGCAGGCCGGCGTCGGCCTCGCCGCCGCCATCTGGATCACGCAGCTCATGCCGCCCGAGCTGTCCAGCCACCTGACCATGCCCTTCCTCAAGGAGGCGATGATCAATTTCAGCATCCTCTTCCCGCTGGTGGGGATGCTGGTGATGATGGGCGCCTCCAACGCGGTGAACCTGACCGACGGGCTGGACGGCCTCGCCACCGTGCCGGTGATGCTGGCCGCCGGCGTGTTCGGCCTCATCTCCTACCTCGTCGGCAACCGCCTCTTCGCCGACTACCTGCAGCTGAACGGCGTGCCGGGCACCTCGGAGCTGGCGGTGTTCCTCTCCGCGCTGATCGGCGCCGGGCTCGGCTTCCTCTGGTACAACGCGCCGCCGGCCAAGGTGTTCATGGGCGACACGGGCAGCCTGTCGCTCGGCGGCGCGCTCGGCGCCGTGGCGGTGGCCACCAAGCACGAGGTGGTGCTGGCCATCGTCGGCGGGCTGTTCGTGGTGGAGACGGTCTCCGTCATCATCCAGGTCTTCTGGTTCAAGCGCACCGGCCGCCGGGTGTTCCTGATGGCGCCGCTGCACCACCATTTCGAGAAGAAGGGCTGGGCCGAGCCCACCATCGTCATCCGCTTCTGGATCATCGCCATGATCCTGGCGCTCGTCGGCCTCGGCACACTGAAGATCCGCTGAGATGAGCCTCCCCGCCCCCTCCCCTGCCGCCATCTTCGCGCCCTTCGCCGGGCAGCGCATCGCCGTGGTCGGGCTCGGCCGCGCCGGGCTGCCCTCGGCGCGGCGGCTGATGGGCTGGGGCGCGGAGATCCTCTGCTGGGACGATGGCGGCGCCGCGCGCGAGGCCGCCGTCGCCGCTGGCCTGCCGGTGGGCGATCCCTGCGCGGCGGCGGGCTTCCCTTTCGACGCGCTGCTGCTCTCCCCCGGTATCCCGCACACCCTGCCGAAGCCGCACCCGGCCGCGGCCCGCGCGCGGGCCGCCGGCGTGCCGGTGCTGTGCGACGCCGAGCTGCTGTTCCGCGCCGTGCGCGCCTCCGGAAGCCATGCGCGTTTCATCGGCGTCACCGGCACCAATGGCAAATCCACCACCACGGCGCTGCTGCACCACCTGCTCCTGCGGGCCGGGCGCGTGGCGGAGGTGGGCGGCAACCTTGGCCCCGCTGCGCTGGGCCTGCCCCTGCTCGGCAACGGCGGTGCCTATGTGCTGGAGATGTCCAGCTACATGCTGGAGCGCACCGATGCGCTGCACTTCGATGCCGCCATCCTGCTGAACCTGTCGCCGGACCATCTGGACCGGCATGGCGGCATGGAAGGCTACGCCGCCGCCAAGGCGCATATCTTCGACCACCAGGGCGCCGGCGACCTCGCCGTGATCGGCATGGACGACGCGGAGACCGCCGCCTTCGCGCAGGGCCGCGCGGCGCGGGTGGCGCCGATCTCCGGCCTCGCCCCGCAGCCGGGCGGCGTCTGGGCGGAGGGCCGCACGCTGCGCGACGCTTCCGGCCCGATCGCCGATCTCGACGCCGCGCCCGCCCTGCCCGGCAGCCACAACGCGCAGAACGCCGCCGCGGCCGCCGCCGTGGCGCTGCATCTCGGCCTCTCCCGCGCCGAGATCGCCGCCGGCCTCGCCAGCTTCCCCGGCCTGCCGCACCGGCAGGAGCGCGTGGGCAGCCGTGGCGGCATCGCCTTCGTCAACGACAGCAAGGCCACCAACGCCGACAGCGCGGCGCGCGCGCTGGCCAGCTACGGCCGCGTCGTCTGGATCGGCGGCGGCGTGCCGAAGGCGGGCGGTATCGACAGCCTGGCGCCGCTCTTCCCGCGCATCGCCGAGGCGGTGCTGATCGGCCAGAGCGCCGAGGATTTCGCCGCCACCCTCACGGCGCACGGCGTGCCCGTACAGGTGGCCGGCACGCTGGCGGCGGCGGTGCCGGCGGCACGGGACGCGGCGCGGCGGCAGGGCGTGGGCACGGTGCTGCTCTCCCCCGCCTGCGCCAGCTTCGACCAGTTCACCGGCTTCGATGCGCGCGGCGATGCCTTCCGCGCCCTCGTCGCCGCCATGCCCGAGGACGTGTGATGGCCCTCTCCCGCGCTGATACCTCCGTGCTTGGCCGCTGGTGGTGGACGGTCGACCGGTGGACGCTGGCGGCGCTGCTGGCGCTGGTCGGCCTCGGCTATGTCATGCTGCTGGCCGCCAGCCCGGGCGTGGCCGAGCGCATCGGCGCCAGCTCGCGCGACCTGTTCATCCTCAAGCAGGTCTTCTTCCTGGCGCTGGCCACGGGCGTGATGGTGGCCATCTCGCTGCTGCCGGTGAAGCAGGTGCGGCGCCTGGCGCTGCTCGGCTTTTTCGGCGCGCTGCTGATGACGGCGGCGACGCTCTCCATGGGCGTCGAGATCAAGGGCGCGCGGCGCTGGCTGCACCTTCCGGGCATGACCCTGCAGCCCTCCGAGTTCCTCAAGCCGTTCTTCGCCGTGGTCGCCGCCTGGCTGCTCTCCGAGGCGCGCAGCATGGGCTGGCGCGCCACCGCCGCCGCCTGCGCGCTGTTCGTGGTGGTGGCGGCGGTGCTGGTGAAGCAGCCGGACATGGGCATGCTCATCGTCATCGGCTCGGTGTTCTGCGCCCAGCTCTTCGTCGCCGGCATCAACCTGGCGCTGGTGGCCGGCGCCGGCATCGCCGGCGTGCTGGGCGGCGTCGGCGCCTATTTCGTGCTGCCGCACTTCCAGTCGCGCATCGACCGCTTCCTCGACCCGCAATCGGGCGACACCTACCAGGTGCAGATCGCCATGGAGGCCTTCGGCCATGGCGGGCTGCTCGGCGTCGGCCCCGGCGAGGGCCGGCTGAAGAGCATGTTGCCCGACGCCCATGCCGACTTCGTCTACGCCGTCGCCGGCGAGGAATTCGGGCTGGCCATCTGCCTGCTGATCCTGGCGCTGTTCGGCTTCGTCGTGCTGCGCGGCCTGCTGCGGCTGCTGGGCGAGAAGGACATGTTCATCATCCTCGGCGCCACCGGGCTGCTGACGCAGTTCGGCCTGCAGGCCTTCATCAACATGGGCTCGGCGCTGCACCTGATCCCGACCAAGGGCATGACGCTGCCCTTCGTCTCCTATGGCGGCTCCTCGGTGGTGGCGGTGGCGCTCGGCATGGGCATGCTGCTGGCCATGACGCGGCGGCGGCTCGCGCGGACGGAGGAGGCATGAGCGGCGCCCCCATCGTCATCGCCGCCGGCGGCACCGGCGGGCATTTCTTTCCCGCCGAGGCGCTGGCGGCGGAGCTGCTGCGGCGCGGCCACCGCATCGCGCTGATGACCGATGCGCGCAGCGCCGACTACAGCAGCCCCGCCTTCGCCCAGGCGGAGCGCTTCGTGCTGAAGGGCGCCGGCCTCGCCGGGCGCGGGCTGAAGCGCGCGGCCGAGGGTGCCGTGGCGCTGGCCGCCGGCACCATGCAGGCGCGGCGGCTGCTGCAATCCCTCGCCCCCGCCGCGGTGGTGGGCTTCGGCGGCTATCCCTGCGTGCCGCCGCTGCTGGCGGCGCGCACCCTGCCCGCCGCGCGACGCCCCGCCACCATCCTGCACGAGCAGAACGCGGTGCTCGGCCGCGCCAACCGGCTGCTGGCGCGCGGCGCCGACATGCTGGCCCTCTCCTTCGCCGACACCACCCGCGTGCCGGCCGGCACCACCACCGCCGTGGTGGGCAACCCGGTGCGCCCGTCGCTGGCCGGGCTGGCGGGCCAGGGCTTCACCCCGCCGCAGGGCCCGGTGCGGCTCTTCGTCATCGGCGGCAGCCTCGGCGCCCGCATCTTCTCCGACGTGGTGCCGGAAGCGGTGGGGCTGCTGCCGGCACCGCTGCGCAGCCGCCTCTCCGTGGTGCAGCAATGCCGGGTGGAGGACCTGCCCCGCGTGCGCGCCGCCTATGAGGCGCTCGGCGTGCCGGCGGAGCTCGCCCCCTTCTTCGGCGACGTGGCCGGCCTCTACGGCACGGCGCATCTGGTGGTGGCGCGGGCCGGCGCCTCCACGGTTGCGGAGCTGGCCTGCGCCGGGCGCGGCGCCGTGCTGGTGCCGCTGCCGCACGCCATCGACGACCACCAGAGCGCCAATGCCCGGGCCCTCGCCGCCAGCGGCGCGGCGGTGGTGATGCCGCAGCCCGCCTGCACGCCGCAGGCGCTGGCGGAGAAGCTCGCCGCCCTGCTCGATTCCCCGGAGGCGCTGGCCCAGGCCGCCGCCGCCGCCGCCAGCCTCGCCGCGCCGGATGCCGCCGCGCGGCTGGCCGATCTCGTTCTCGCGCGCGCCACGGCGCGCCGCTCTCAGGAAGTCTCGTGATGCGCGCCCTGCCGCTGAATATCGGTCCCATCCACTTCGTCGGCATCGGCGGCATCGGCATGTCGGGCATCGCCGAGGTGCTGCACAATCTCGGCTACACGGTGCAGGGCAGCGACATCGCCGAGGGCTACAATGTCGAGCGCCTGCGCGCCGCCGGCATCGCCGTCACCGTGGGGCACGACGCCGCCAATCTCGGCAGCGCGCAGGTCGTCGTCATCTCGACGGCGGTAAAGCGCGACAACCCCGAGGTGGTGGCCGCCCGCCAGCGGCTGATCCCGGTGGTGCGCCGCGCCGAGATGCTGGCCGAGCTGATGCGGCTGAAATGGGGCATCGCCATCGGCGGCACCCATGGCAAGACCACCACCACCTCGCTCGTCGCCACCGTGCTGGAGGCCGCCAAGCTCGACCCCACCGTGATCAATGGCGGCATCATCAACGCCTACGGCACCAACACCCGCCTCGGCGAGGGCGACTGGATGGTGGTGGAGGCGGATGAGAGCGACGGCTCCTTCCTGCGCCTGCCCGCCGTCGCCGCCGTTGTCACCAACATGGACCCGGAGCACCTGGACCATTGGGGCACCGAGGAGGCGATGAAGCAGGGCTATGCCCAGTTCGTCGGCAACATCCCCTTCTACGGCTTCGCCGTGCTCTGCGCCGACCACCCCAACGTGCAGGCGATGATCCCGCATATCGACCGCCGCCTGATCACCTACGGCTTCTCACCGCAGGCCGATGTGCGCGCCGAGCGGCTGATCACCGACCGCATGGGCGCCACCTTCGAGGTGATCGTGCAGGACCGCGCCACCGGCCGCAGCCGCAGCCTGAAGCCGATGCGCCTGCCGATGCTCGGCCAGCACAACGTGCAGAACGCGCTGGCCGCCATCGCCGTCGGCATCGAGATGGACATCGACGAGGGCACCATCCGCTCGGCGCTGGCCGGCTTCAAGGGCGTCAAGCGCCGCTTCACCCGCGTGGGCGAGACCAACGGCATCCAGGTGATCGACGATTACGGCCACCATCCGGTGGAGATCGCCGCCGTGCTGAAGGCGGCGCGGCAGGCCGGCGCGCGCGATGTCATCGCCGTGGTGCAGCCGCACCGCTACTCGCGGCTGAAGCAGCTCTTCGAGGAGTTCTGCCAGTGCATGAACGACGCCGGCACCGTGATCGTGGCCGATGTCTATGCCGCCGGCGAGCAGCCCATCCCCGGCGCCGACCGTGACTCGCTGGTCGATGGCCTGCGCGCGCATGGCCACCGCAGCGTGGTGCCGCTGCCCGGGCCGGACAGCCTGCCGGAGATGATCAACGCCATCGCCAAGCCGGGCGATTATGTCGTCTGCCTCGGCGCCGGCAACATCACCGCCTGGGCGCATGCGCTGCCGGAGAAGCTGGCCGAGCTGCAGCCGCGCGGGCCGCGCATGGCCGGGGGGGTCCGGTGAGCCGCGCCATGCCGGACAGCGCCACCCTCGCCCTGCCGCCGCTGCGCGGCCGCGTCCAGGCGGAGGCGCCGCTGGCGCCCTTCACCTGGTTCCGCGTGGGCGGGCCGGCGCAGTATCTCGTGCGCCCGGCGGATGTGGACGACCTGCTGCTGCTGCTGCGCGACCGGCCCGCGCACCTGCCGCTGACGGTGATCGGCGCCGCCTCCAACCTGCTCGTGCGCGATGGCGGTCTGCGCGGCATCGTCCTCAAGCTGGCGCGCGGCTTCTCCGACATCGTGGTGGAGGCCGACGGCATCGTCGCCGGCGCCGCCGCGCTCGACATGACGGTGGCCGAGCATGCCGCCGCCGCCGGCCTTGGCGGGCTGGAATTCCTCAGCGGCATCCCCGGCGCCATCGGCGGCGCGGTGGCGATGAATGCCGGCGCCTACGGCGCGGAAGTGAAGGACGTGCTGGACTGGGCCGAGGTGGCGACGCCCGCCGGGCTGCTGCGCCTCTCCGCCGCCGAGCTGGGCTTCGCCTATCGCCGCTCCGCCCTGCCCGAGGGCGGCGTGGTGGTGCGCGCGCGCTTCCGCGCCGTGCCGGGCGACGTGGCCACGATCGCCGCGCGGATGCTGGCCATCCGCACGGCGCGCGAGGAGAGCCAGCCCGTGCGCGCCCGCACCGGCGGCTCCACCTTCAAGAATCCCGAGGGCCACAAGGCCTGGGCGCTGATCGACGCCGCCGGCTGCCGCGGCCTGCGCCAGGGCGACGCGCAGGTGTCGGAGAAGCATTGCAACTTCCTCCTCAACCTCGGCGCCGCCACGGCGTCCGACCTCGAGGGGCTGGGCGAGACGGTGCGGGCGCGCGTCGCCGCGCAGTCCGGCGTCACGCTGGAGTGGGAAATCAAGCGCATCGGGGAACCCGCCGCATGAGCCATGTCGCTGTCCTGTTCGGTGGCATCTCCACCGAGCGCGAGGTTTCGCTCTCCACGGGACGGCAGGTCATCGCCGCGCTGCGCGAGGCGGGGCACGAGGTCACGCCCGTCGAGGTGACGGGCGACCTCGCCACGCTCATCGCCACGCTGCAGCGGGCGAAGCCGGATGCGGTGTTCAACGCGCTGCATGGCCGCTTCGGCGAGGATGGCTGCGTGCAGGGCGTGCTGGACTGGCTCGGCATTCCCTACACCCATTCCGGCGTGCGCGCCTCCTCGGTGGCGATGGACAAGTCCGCCGCCAAGGCGGTGTTCGCCGCGCACGGCCTGCCGCTGGCCGAGCACCGCGTGGTGACGCCCGAGGAGCTGGCGGCCGAGGACCCGCTCGACCGTCCCTATGTCGTGAAGCCGGTGAACGAGGGCTCCTCCGTCGGCGTCGAGATCCTGAAGGATGGCGACAACCGCCGCGCCGAGATCGCCCGCGGCTGGCGCTTCGGCCGGCAGATCATGGCCGAGGAATACATCGCCGGGCGCGAGCTGACCGTGGCGGTGATGGGCGACCGCCCGCTCGCCGTTACCGAGATCGGCACCGGCCACGTGTTCTACGACTACGACGCGAAGTATGCCGATGGCGGCAGCCGCCACACCATCCCCGCCGCCATCCCGGACGCGGTGGCGCAGGCGGCGATGGACGCGGCGCTGCGCGCGCACCAGGCGCTGGGCTGCCGCGGTGTCAGCCGCTCCGACTTCCGCTACGACGACGCGACCGGCCGCCTCGCCTTGCTGGAGGTAAACACCCAGCCGGGCATGACGCCGACCAGCCTCGTGCCGGAGCAGGCGGCCTATCGCGGCATCAGCTTCCCCGAGCTCTGCACCTGGCTGGTGCAGGAGGCACGCCATGGCCCGTAGTCCCGCCCGCCTCCGCGCGGAGGACCGCACGCGCCTCTCCAGCGATGGCGGGCGCCCCAGCATGGCGGCGCCGCAGCGGCCGAGCAGCCTGCGCCTCTGGCTGCGCCGCCGTCGCGGCCTGCTGCGCCCGGCGCTCTACGCGCTGCTCGGCCTCGGCCTCGTTGGCGCCGGCGCGGTGACGGTGTCGGCGCTGGACCCGGCGGGCCGCTTTGCCTGGCTTGGCGAGAACATGGCCGAGGTCGCCGGCGCCGCCGGGCTGACGGTGAACGAGATCGTCGTGCGCGGGCAGCAGAACACGCCGCGCGAGCTGATCCGCGCCGCCATCGGCGTCGGCCGCGGCGACCCGCTGCTGGCCTTCTCGCCGACCCAGGCCAAGGCGCGGCTGGAGAGCATCGCCTGGATTGAGCAGGCCGAGGTGCAGCGCCATCTCTCGGGCAACATCCTGATCGAGATCCATGAGCGGAAGCCCTTCGCCATCTGGCAGCGCCAGGGCGAGTTCGCGGTGGTGGACCGCGACGGCCGCGTCGTCTCGGCCGACACGCTGGATGCCTTCGGGCCCCTGCCGCTGCTGGTGGGCGATGGTGCGCACAAGCTCGGCGCCACGCTGTATGACGCGCTCTCGCGCGAGCCCGAGGTGCGCCGCCGCGTGCAGGCGCTGGTGCTGGTGAACGAGCGCCGCTGGAACCTGCGCCTGCACAATGGCACCGACGTGCTGCTGCCCGAGGCGCACGAGGCGGCGGCGGTGCAGCGGCTGGGCGAATTGCAGCGCAGCAGCGCGCTGCTGGACCGCCCGCTGGTGGCGATCGACCTGCGCCTGCCGGACCGGCTGGTGGTGCGGCAGAACCCGGCGCCGGAGCCGATCGCGGAGCCGCCGAAACGCCGCGGCGGGAGCAGCCGCGGATGAGGAACCCGCCTCGCATCGCCACCGCCGAGCCGCCGCCCGGAGCCCCCGCAGCACCGCGCCGCCGGCGCGCGCGCAGCGGCCCCTTCGGCGTGCTCGACATCGGCACCACCAAGATCGTCTGCCTGATCGCGCGCGTGGAGAATGACGGACAGGCGCGCATCCTCGGCTGCGGCTGGCAGCGCGCGCGCGGCATCAAGGGCGGCAACATCGTCGATCTGCACGAGGCCGAGCAGTGCATCCGCGCCGCCGTGGCGCAGGCGGAGGATGCCGCGGAGGTCAAGCTGGCCGGCGCCATCGTCAACCTCTCCTGCGGCCAGCCCGGCTCACGTTTGATGAATATTCAGTGGCCGATCGGCGGCCGCGCCGTGGTCGATGCGGATCTGCGCGCCGTGCTCGGCGAGGGCCGCCGCCGCGCCGTCGATGACGGGCGCGAGACGGTGCATGCCGCGGCGCTCGGCTTCACCATCGATGCCACGTCCGGCGTCGAGGATCCGCGCAACATGGTGTGCGAGGCGCTGGTGGCGCAGATGCACCTCGTCGATGCCGCTTCCGCCTCGCTGCGCAACCTCGGCGTATGCCTGCATGGCTGCGACCTGGAGGTGGAGGAGCTGGTCTCGGCGCCCTACGCCTCCGCCCTCTCCGTGCTGGTTGAGGATGAGCGGCAGTTGGGCGCCACGGTGGTGGACATGGGCGGCGGCACCACCAGCATCGCCGTCTATGGCGAGGGGCATCTGCTGCACACCGCGCAGATTCCCGTCGGCGGCTGGCAGGTCACCAACGACCTCGCCCGTGGCCTGGCCACGCCGATCGCGCATGCGGAACGGATCAAGATTCTCGACGGCAGCGCGCTGAATGGCGGCGACGATGCGAAGACCATGGTGAACGTGCCGCAGGTCGGCGAGGACGACGATCATCTCGTCAGCATCCCGCGCGCCAGCATCGTCAACATCATCAGGCCGCGAATCGAGGAGACGCTGGAGCTGGTGCGGGACCGGCTGAACGCCGCCGCGCTCGGCCGCGATGCAGGTTCGCGCGTTGTACTCACCGGCGGTGCGAGTCAGCTCGTGGGACTCCGCGAACTGGCCGCACAAATTCTCGACCGTCCCGTGCGCCTCGGACGCCCCGCGATGGTGCGCGGCTTGCCAGAAACCGCGCAAGGTCCCGATTTTGCGACAACGCTGGGACTTGTCGCATGGGGCACGGGCGAAGGCCGCCCGCTGCTCGATATTGATCCTGGCCCGGAGCGCGGAAACGGCAAATTTGCCCGCTTCGTCAACTGGCTTCGCGACCGCGTCTGATGCAATCTGCCACCCGACCGCCACGCCCAACGCCCGCTACCCGAGGAGACACGCTGCAATGACGCTGAACCTGACGATCCCGCGCCAGCAGCACACTGATTTCAGCCCGCGCATCACCGTCGTCGGTGTCGGCGGCGCGGGCTGCAACGCGGTGAACAACATGATCGCCATGGGCCTCGACGGGGTCGAGTTCCTGGTGGCCAACACCGATGCCCAGGCGCTGGTGCACAGCCGCGCGGAACGCCGCGTGCAGCTCGGCCCGCACCTGACGCAGGGCCTCGGCGCCGGCGCCAAGCCCGAGATCGGCCGCGCCGCCGCCGAGGAGGCGACGGAGGAGCTGGCCCGCCACCTCGAGGGCATGCACATGGTCTTCATCACCGCCGGCATGGGCGGTGGCACGGGCACGGGCGCGGCGCCGGTCATCGCGCGCATGGCGCGCGAGCGCGGCATCCTGACGGTCGGCGTCGTCACCCGCCCGTTCGACTTCGAGGGGCCGAAGCGGCGGCGGGCGGCCGAGGCGGGGCTCGAGGATCTGCAGTCCTATGTCGATACGCTGATCGTCATTCCGAACCAGAATCTCTTCCGCAAGGCGAATGAGCGCACCACCTTCGCCGAAGCCTTCAAGATGGCGGACGACGTGCTGCACATGGGCGTGCGCGGCGTCACCGACCTGATGGTCAATCCGGGCCTGGTCAACCTCGACTTCGCCGACATCCGCACCGTCATGGCCGAGATGGGCAAGGCGATGATGGGCACGGGCGAGGCCGAGGGCGAGGACCGCGCGGTGAAGGCGGCCGAGGCCGCGATCAACAACCCGCTGCTCGAGGACACCTCGATGCTCGGCGCCAAGGGTGTGCTGATCAACATCACCGGCGGCTACGACATGACGCTGTTCGAGGTCGACGAGGCCGCGAACCGCATCCGCCGCGAGGTGGATGAGGAAGCGAACATCATCTTCGGCTCCTCGGTCGACGAGGACATGAACGGCCGGCTGCGCGTCTCGGTTGTCGCCACCGGCATCGACGCCATCCAGGAGCACAGCGCGGAGCGGCCGAAGCTGGTCGCCGTCGGCGGCGCGGCGCCATTCCGCGCGGCGTGCCGGGCGCGCCGGCGATGCAGCGCCCGGTGATGCCGCAGCCCGCCTCGCCGGTGCGCGTGGGCCCGGCCGGCCCCGCCGGCGCGCCGCGCCGCCCGGCCGGCATGGCGCCCGCCATGGTCACCGGCGCCGCCACGGCGCAGCAACTGGCGCCCGCCCCGCAGCCGGTGGCCTACGAGGCCGCGCCGGAGGCGCCCTCGCCCGAGGACATGCCGGCCCCGCTGGCGCAGCACCCGGATGCCGCGGCGCGCCAGGCCGCGGCGCCGCGCCCGATGGCGCCGCCGCCGGTCTCTGCGCCCCCGGCCAGCGGCGGCGGCTTCAACCTGTTCCGCCGCGCCACCGGCCTGATGCGCCGCAACCTCTCGGCCGAGGGCGACGCCGCGCCGGCCCCCGCTCCGCGCCCCGTGGCCGCGGCCCCGGCGCAGCCTGCCGCGCCGCGCCCGGCTGCGGCACCCGCCCCGCAGCCGGCGCCGCAGGGCGAGGAGATGGGCCTCGACATCCCGACCTTCCTGCGCCGCCAGAACAACTGAACGCCGGACGAGCCCGGTAACGAACCAGCCCCGCAACGCAGGTTGCGGGGCTTTTTGCTTCGCACCAACCGTTTTAGATCAGAGGCTTATCTGCCTAAGCTAACCTGAAATAAACGGAAACAAGCGTTGACTCGCGATGCCCCGCAGCAAATGCCATGTAACGGTTAGGCGGAACGGCCGCAGGGCCGCCTCCCGCCGATCCAGGAATGGCCAGGGGCAATGATGGACGGTTTCCTCGCAGTGGGCATGGAACGACGCAGGACGCTGAAGGCGCCCATCGGGTGCGTCGGCATCGGCCTGCACTCGGGCCGCCGCGCCACGCTGACCCTGCGCCCCGCGCCCATCGGCACCGGCATCGTCTTCCGCCGCACCGATCTCGGCCTCGACATCCCCGCGCGCTACGACCTGGTGTTCGACACCCGCCTGTGCACGGCCATTGCCCTGCCCGGCCAGCCGCAGGCGCGACTCGGCACCATCGAGCACGTGATGGCCGCGCTGGCGGCCAGCGGCATCGACGACGTGGTGGTCGAGGTGGATGGCCCCGAGGTGCCGATCCTCGACGGCTCCGCCTCCCCCTTCCTGTTCCTCATCGACTGCGCCGGCATCGCCACCAGCGCCATGCCGCGCAGCACGATCGAGGTGCTGAAGACGGTGCGCGTGCAGGATGGCGAAGGCCCGGGCGCCCCGTGGGTGGCGCTGCACCCCACCGCCACGCCGGGCTTCGAGGCATCGCTGGAGATCGACTTCCCCTCCACCGCGATTGGCCACCAGAGCCTTTCCCTGCGCGTGACGGAAGCCTCCTTCCGCGGCGTGCTGGCCGATGCCCGCACCTTCACCATGGCCGAGGACGTGGCGCGGCTGCGCGCCATGGGTCTGGCGCAGGGCGGCAGCCTGGCCAATGCCGTGGTGGTCGACGGCCCGCTGGTGCTGAACCCGGGCGGCCTGCGCCACGCCGATGAATGCGTGCGCCACAAGCTGCTGGACGTGGTGGGCGACCTCGCCCTGGCCGGCGCGCCGCTCTCGGCCCGCTTCAGCGGCAGCCGCTCCGGCCACGCGCTGAACAACCGGCTGCTGCGCGCCCTGTTCGCCGACGCCAGCGCCTGGCGCTGGAAGGACGCGCCGCTGCTGCCGGCCACCGAGCCCGCCGCCACCCGCGTTCCGGAAGCCGAGCCGGTCGCCGCCTGATCCGGCCAGAGGGCCCCTTCGACTTGGCGGG
Organism: Roseomonas sp. TS2; assembly: GCF_058833935.1. Classification (NCBI taxonomy): domain Bacteria; kingdom Pseudomonadati; phylum Pseudomonadota; class Alphaproteobacteria; order Acetobacterales; family Roseomonadaceae; genus Roseomonas; species Roseomonas sp. TS2. The sequence continues at coordinate 17,756 of NZ_JCACVY010000030.1, forward strand.
GGCGCATGATATAGAGCGGACGCCATGCGCACCCGTCTGAACCGGACTCTCCGCCTCTCCCTGATCCTGGCCGCCCCGCTGCTGGCGGGCGCCTGCTCCCAGTGGGATGGCAAAGACAACTCCCTGCGCCCTCGTGCCCCGCTGGCCGAGCAGACGCCGGAGTCCCTGTATGCCGCCGGCATCGAATCGCTGCGCCAGGAACGCTATGTCCAGGCCATCGAATATTTCGATACGGTGGAGCGGGAGCATCCCTACTCGACCTGGGCCACCAGCGCGAAGCTGATGTCGGCCTATTCCGACTACATGCGGAACCGCTACACCGAGGCGATCGGCGCGCTAGACCGCTTCATCCAGCTCCACCCCGCGCACCGCGACATCGCCTATGCCTACTATCTGCGCGCGCTCTCCTACTATGAGCAGATCGTCGATGCCGAGCGCGACCAGCGTGGCACCGAGATCGCCATGGCGCAGCTCCAGGAAGTGATCAACCGCTTCCCCGAAAGCTCCTATGCCCGCGATGCGCGGCTGAAGATGGACCTCGCCCGCGACCATCTCGCCGGGCGGGAGATGAACATCGGCCGCTTCTACCAGTCCCGCGGGCTGTATTCCGCCGCCATCGGCCGCTTCCGGCGCGTGGTGGAGGAGTTCCAGACCACCAACCACACGCCCGAGGCGCTGCACCGCCTGACCGAGATCTACCTCGCCCTCGGCCTCACCGAGGAGGCGCGGCGCACCGCCAGCGTGCTCGGCCACAACTACCCCGGCAACCCGTGGTACCAGGATTCCTACGCCCTGCTGGTGGATGGCGCGCAACCGGCGGCGCAGGACCGGCCGGGCATTCTCCGCCGCGCCTGGAACTCGGTGTTCTGAGCCGGCGGGCCGGGAACGCCGCGGCCAAGGCCCCGCCATGCTGAACTCGCTCGCCATCCGCGACGTGGTGCTGATCGACCGGCTGGACCTGTCGCTCGGCGCCGGCCTCACCGTGCTGACCGGCGAGACGGGCGCCGGCAAGTCCATCCTGCTGGACAGCCTGGGCCTGGCGCTCGGCCAGCGCGCCGAGGCCGGCATGGTGCGCGGCGGGCAGGCCCAGGCCTCGGTCGCCGCCTGCTTCCACCTCCCCCCCGACCACCCCGCCAATGCCCTGCTGGTGGAGCAGGGAATCGAGGTGGAGGAGGATCTGGTGCTGCGCCGCGTGGTGCAGGCCGATGGCCGCTCCCGCGCCTTCGTCAACGACCAGCCGGTGGGTGTGGCGCTGCTGCGCCGGCTCGGCGCGCTGCTCGTCGAGGTGCAGGGCCAGCACGACCAGGTCGGCCTCGCCGACCCGGCCACCCACGCCGCCCTGCTCGACGCCTTCGGCGGGCTGGAGCCGGACCGCGCCGGCGTGGGCGAGGCCTACCGCGCCTGGCGGCAGGCCGAGCGCGCCCTGCGCGAGGCGCAGGAGGCCATCGCCCAGGCGCAGCGCGACGAGGAATGGCTGCGCCACGCGGTGGAGGAGCTTTCCCTGCTCGGGCCGGCCGAGGGCGAGGAGGATGCCCTGGCCAATGAGCGCCAGGCCATGCAGCAGGGCGAGCGCCGGGCCGAGGCCGTGGCCGCCGCCCTCTCCGAGTTGCAGCCGCGCGACCGCCGCGGCAGCGCCGGCCCGGCCGCCGCGCTGCGCAACGCCGCCCGCGCGCTGGAGCGCCTGCCGCCGCCGAACGAGGAGGCCTCGCCGATCCTCGCCGCGCTGGGTCAGGCGCAGGATTCGCTGGCCGAGGCGGAGAGCCTGCTGGAGCGCCTCGGCGCCGATCTCGGCCCCGACCCGCGCCGGCTGGAGCAGGTGGAGGAGCGGCTCTTCGCGCTGCGCGCCGCCGCCCGCAAGCACATGGTGGCGGTGGTGGAGCTGCCGCAGCTGTTGCAGGACCTCGCAGCCCGCCTCTCGGCGCTGGATGCCGGGGCCGAGCGCGCCGCCGCGCTGGAGCAGGCCGCCGCCGCGGCGCGTGCCGGCTATGTCCGCCGCGCCGGGGCGCTGTCCGCCGCCCGCGCCAAGGCCGCCCGCGAACTGGAGAAGGCGGTGGCGCAGGAGCTGGCGCCGCTGAAGCTGGACCGCGCCCGGCTGCATATCGAGATCGCGCCCCGCGAGGAGCGCGCCTGGGCGGCCGACGGGCAGGACCGCGTCACCTTCCTCGTCACCACCAATCCCGGCCAGAAGCCCGGGCAGCTCGACAAGATCGCCTCGGGTGGCGAGCTGTCCCGCCTGATGCTGGCGCTGAAGGTGGTGCTGGCGCGCGGCTCGCCCGTGCCGACCCTGGTGTTCGACGAGGTGGACAGCGGCATTGGCGGCGCCACGGCGGCGGCGGTGGGCGAGCGCCTGGCCCGCGTGGCCGAGCGCCTGCAGGTGCTGGTGGTGACGCACAGCCCGCAGGTGGCGGCGCGCGGCACGCAGCACTGGCGCGTCTCCAAGGGCGTGCGGGCCGACCGCGCCGAGACCCGGGTGGAGCCGCTCGACGCGCAGGCGCGCCGCGAGGAGCTGGCCCGCATGCTGGCCGGCGAGACCATCACCGAGGCCGCCCGCGCCGCCGCCGACAGCCTGCTGCGCTGACGCCGACTGGCAGAAAAAAGATGGGGGCCCGGGGGAATTCCTTCCCCCGGCCTTTTTGTTTTTCTCTCCCCGCCGCGTTAACGGACATGCCATGACCGCGCCGCTCCGCCCGATTCCCGTCGACGACCTGACCGAGGCCCAGGCGGCCGAGGAACTCGCCGCCCTGGCCGAGGCGATCGAGACCGCCGACATCGCCTATCACCAGAACGACGCGCCGGTGATGACCGACGCGGAGTACGACGCGCTGCGCCGCCGCAACGCCGCCATCGAGCGCCGCTTCCCCGCCCTGAAGCGGGCCGACAGCCCGAGCGAGGCGCCCCCCGGCGCGGCGCCGGCGGCGGGCTTCGCCAAGTCTCGCCACGGCACGCCGATGCTGAGCCTGGACAACGCCTTCTCCCCCGAGGATTTCGCCGAGTTCGCGAAAAGCATCCGGCGCTTCCTGAAGCTGCCGCCGGAGGAGACGCTGCGCTTCGTGGCCGAGCCGAAGATCGACGGGCTCTCGGTCAACCTGCTCTACGAGAACGGCGTGTTCGTGCGCGGCGCCACGCGCGGCGACGGCACGGTGGGCGAGGACATCACCCGCAACCTGGAGACGCTGGACGAGCTGCCGCGCCACCTGCCCGCCCCCTTCCCGGACTCGATCGAGATCCGCGGCGAGGTGTTCATGACCAAGGCCGACTTCCTGGCCTTCCATGCCGAGCAGACGCGGCTGCACGAGGAGCGCGAGCAGCGGCGCGAGCGCGGCGAGAAGGTGGGCGAGGCGGTCCGCATCCCGGTCAACCCGCGCAACGCGGCGGCGGGCAGCCTGCGCCAGCTCAACCCCGAGGTCACGGCGCGGCGGCCGCTGAAGCTCTTCGCCTATGCCCAGGGGGAATCCAGCAGCCCGGTGGCCGAGACCCATGCCGGCTACCTGAAGCAGCTCGAGGCCTGGGGGTTCCGGGTGAACCCCCTCTCCCGCACCCTGCCGGACGAAACCGCCGCCGAGGCCTTCCAGGCGGAGATGACGGCGGAGCGCGCCGGCCTCGCCTATGACATCGACGGCGTGGTCTACAAGCTGGACCGGCTGGACTGGCAGGGGCGGCTCGGCTTCGTCGGCCGCGCGCCGCGCTGGGCCATCGCCTGGAAGTTCCCGGCGGAGCGGGCCGAGACGGTGTTGCTGGAGATCCAGATCCAGGTCGGCCGCACGGGGGCGCTGACGCCGCGCGCGGTGATGCAGCCGGTCAATGTCGGCGGCGTCATGGTGCAGCACGCCACCCTGCACAACGAGGACGAGATCGCCCGCAAGGATGTGCGGGTGGGCGACACCGTCATCCTCCAGCGCGCCGGCGACGTGATCCCGCAGATCGTCGGCGTGGTGGCGGAGAAGCGGCCGCCGGAGGTGGACGCCGCCGGGCCGTGGCGCCCCCTGACCCATTGCCCCGCCTGCGGCAGCCACGCCGTGCGGCCGGAGGGCGAGGTGGTGCGGCGCTGCACCGGCGGGCTGGTCTGCCCGGCGCAGACGGTGGAGCGGCTGAAGCATTTCGTCAGCCGCAACGCCATGGATATCGAGGGGCTGGGCGAGGAGAACATCCTCAGGCTGCACGAGGAGGGGCTGGTGAAGAGCCCCGCCGACCTGTTCCGCCTGGCTCCGCATGCCGAGCGGATGCGCGGCTGGGAGGGCTGGGGCCGCTCCGCCAAGGGCGCGGCCGGCACGAAGAAGGTGGCCAACCTGCTCGCCGCCATTGAATCCCGGCGCAACGCGCCGCTGGAGCGGTTCATCTTCGCCCTCGGCATACGCCGCATCGGCGAGCAGAACGCCAAGCTGCTGGCGCGGCACTACCAGAGCTTCGCCGCCTGGCGGGAGAAGATGGTGGCGGCCACCACCGTGGGCTCCGAGGCGCGGGAGGAGCTGGGCTCGATCCAGGGCATCGGCCCGGCCATCGCCACCGAGCTGGCCGAGTTCTTCGCCGAGCGCCACAACCGCGATGCGCTGGACGACCTCGCCCGCGAGGTGGCGCCCGCCGATGCGGAGGATTTCTCCGCCAGCGACAGCCCCTTCGCGGGGAAGGTCATCGTCTTTACCGGGACGCTGGAAAAGACCTCGCGTGACGAGGCGGAGGCGGTGGCCGAGCGGCTGGGCGCCAAGGTGACCAAGAGCGTCTCGAAGAAGACCGATTTCGTCGTGGTGGGGGCGGAAGCCGGGTCGAAGGCCAAGAAGGCGGCCGAGCTGGGGCTGCGGACGCTCACAGAGGCCGAGTGGCGGGAACTCGCCGGGCTGGGATAAGCACAGGGGAGGCGCCGCCTCCCCTGACCCCTCCGCCGGGGAGACAGTGTCTCCCCGGACCCCGCCCTCAGTGGCGCAGGCTGAGGGCGCGCTCGCTCATGCGGGCCGCCAGCAATTCCGCCAGCCCCTCGTGCAGCACGCCCAGCGGGTCGCGGCCCAGGCCCTGCGAGACGGAGGCACGGTGGCCGCCGCGGATGACCCGGTGGCGGGCACCGGGCAGCAGCGCCGAGGCCACGGAGACGAAGCCGTCATTCGGGCCGGCGCCGCGCCGCATCATGAAGCGGACCATCGGCAGGTAGCGGCGGTCCGGCCCCACCGCGTCCCGCTCCAGGTAGCTGCCGACGCAGAGCACCGGCAGGCTGGCGGTGATCTCGGCCACCCGCGCGGCATGGGCCGCCATCCAGGCGGCGCGGCCCTCGGTGGAGAGGTCCGGCAGGCCGGCGCCGCCGCCCATGCGCAGCGCCCGCACCAGCGCCGCCAGGCCGCGGTGCAGGCGGGGGCGGGCCAGCAGCGCATCGGCCACCGGCGAGCCGTGGAAAGGCGCGTGCAGCGCCAGCAGCCCGGCGCAGCGCGCCGCCACGGCAGGCTCCAGCAGCGCCGCCAGCGCCTCCAGCCCGCCCTTGCTGTGCGCCACCAGCAGGCAGGGCTCCGGCTCGGCCAGGATGGCCTCGGCCAGCCGCGCGGCATTGGGCGCGATGGGCGCGGTGGTGGGCAGCTTCACCACGCGGGCGCGGGCGCCCTGCGCCAGCAGCCAGCGCAGCTGCGTGCCCATGTAGTCCATGCCGAGCGGCGCCAGCCGCGCCGCCCCCTCCCCCATCAGGCCATAGACCAGCAGCACGCGCTGCCCCGCCAGGAGGGGCAGCATCGGCTCGGCAAAGGGCGCGGCGGGGATGGGGCGGCGCAGCCGGGCGGTCAGAGCGGCGCGCAGGCCCACTGCAGCCATTCCGCCACATCGGCTTCCACCGCGCCGCCGATCTCGGCCAGCACGCGGCCATGATAGGCATCCACCCAGGCACGCTCGGCCGGGGTGAGCAGCGCGCGATCGATCAGACGGCGCTCATAAGGCACCAGGGTCAGGGTCTCGAACTCCAGGAAGGGCCGCGTCTGGCCGGGGCGGGCCTCGGCCGCGCGGATCAGCAGCAGGTTCTCGATGCGGATACCATAGGCGCCCGGCTGGTAGAAACCCGGCTCGTCGGACAGGATCATGCCCGGCCGCAGCGGCACCGTCCGCGCCGCCCGGCTGATGCTGACCGGCCCCTCATGCACCGAGAGGAAGCTGCCGATGCCATGGCCGGTGCCATGGTCGAAATCCAGCCCCGCCTGCCAGAGCGGCGCACGCGCCACCGCGTCGATATGCGGCCCGGCCACGCCCTGCGGGAAGCGCAGCGTGGCCAGGGCGATGTGGCCGCGCAGCACGCGGGTGTAGCGCTCCACAAGGTCGGCCGGGGGGGTGGGGCCGCCCTCGCGCGCTCCGGTCCAGAGGGTGCGGGTGATGTCGGTGGTGCCGTCCGCGTACTGGCCGCCGCTGTCGATCAGGTAGCACTCGCCGGGGTGGATCGGGCGGTCGCTCTCCGGCGTGGCGCGGTAGTGGACGATGGCGCCATGCTCGCCCGCCCCCGAGATGGCGGGGAAGCTCTCGGCGCGGAACAGCGGCTGTTCCCGCCGGAAGGCCAGGAGGCGCCCGGCGGCGCTCATTTCCGTCTCGCCGCCCTGGGGCGCGTGGCGGGCGAACCAGGCGAGGAAGCGCGCCATCGCCGCGGCGTCGCGCTTGTGGGCGGCGCGGGCGCCCTCCTGCTCCACCGGGTTCTTGCAGGCGCGCGGCATACGGCAGGGGTCCTCGCCCGGGCGCAGCGTGGCGCCGGCCTCGCGCAGCGTGGCGGCGAACCAGACGGGCGTGGCGTCGGGGTCGATCCGCACCGCCTTGCCGCCGAGTCCGGCCAGCGCCTCGGCCAGCGCCGCCGGCGGATGCGCCGCCACTGCGTTGCCCAGATGCACCCGCACCGCCTCGGAGAGCTTGGCCGGCTCCATGAACAGCTCCACCCGCGCATCGGCGTGCAGCAGGGCGAAGCCCAGGGCCAGCGGCGTGTGCTCCAGGTCGCCGCCGCGCAGGTTCAGCAGCCAGGCCAGGGAATGCGGGTCGGCCAGCACCGCGGCATCCTCGCCGGCGGCGCGCAGGGTGGCGGCGGCCTCGGCGCGCTTCTCGGCCGAATCGCGGCCGGCATAGGCAAGCGGGTGCGGCACGGCGGGCGCGGCGGGCGGCGCCGGGCGGTCCCGCCACACGGCATCCACCGGATTGGCCGCCAGCGGCACCAGCACGGCGCCCGAGGGGGCCAGCCTGTCCAGCATCGATTGCGGGTGCAGCCAGGGGTCGTAGCCGATGCGCAGGCCGGCGGCGTGCTCGGCCAGCCAATCCTGCGGCGGCTGCTCGGTAAGGTGACGCTGCTCCCACAGGGTGGTGTCGGCCTGCTGCCGCGCCTGGGTGGTGTAGCGGCCATCGACGAAGAGCGCGGCGCGCTCCGCCAGCACGATGGCCATGCCGGCGCTGCCGGTGAAGCCGGTGACCCAGGCCAGCCGCTCGCCGCTGGGGGGCACGTATTCGCCCAGGTATTCGTCGCTGCGGGGGATCAGCAGGCCATCCACCCCGCTGCGGGCAAGCTCGGCGCGGAGGGCGGCGAGGCGTTCGGCGTGTGTCACTTCGGTTAGCATCCCGTTAAGAACATATTTCCACAGGTATCAATGCGTCTCGCGCATGGCTCAGCTTCGCTTGTCGCGCTCGTCTTCGCGCCTGCACAAGATTACATCCTGCTCATCGCACCAGGGGCGGGCGGTCGACGGCAAGAGCCAGTCCTGCGGACCACCCCGGCGCGCAACTGGAACGCTAGACAATGGAACCCCGCATCACCAAGCCGGAGTTTGACTCCGCCATCCCCGCCGCCGCCTTCAACATGGACGAGGCGCGCTCCGTCGCTCTCGCGGCGATGCGCGCGCGGGATGAGGCGATCGGCCTTTGGATCCGCAAGGCGCTGACCAGGGCCTACCGCGCCGTGGTGGAATATCCGCAGCGCCGTCGCGTGCAGAACGAGCTGTCCCTGATGACCGACCGCGAACTGTCCGACATCGGGCTGAGCCGCGGCGAGATCAGCCGCGTGTTCGACGGCGACTTCGAGGCCCAGGCCAGCCGCGCCGCCAACGCGCCGGCATGGTGCTGGAGCGGCGGTGCGCGGCCAGCACCATCCGCACCTGCGTGCCCAGCAGCCCGGCCAGGATGGCGGTGCCGCCCGGCGCCAGATGGTCCGACAGGCTCTTGGCCATGGCGCAGAGCGGCCGGGCCAGGATGTTGGCGAAGACCAGGTCGTAGGTGCCGGCGCGCACGCCGCGGTGCCGCCAGCCATCGGCCAGCCTGGCCTCCAGCAGGTTGCGCAGCCCGTTCATCCGGGCGTTCTCGGCGGCGATGCGCACGCTCCAGGGCTCGATATCGGTGGCCAGCACCTTGCGGTGCAGCCGCTTGGCCGCGGCCATGGCCAGGATGCCCGAGCCGGTGCCAAGGTCGAGGATGCGGCGCGGCCGGCGGTGCGCCATGCCCTCGAAGCCGATCAGGCAGCCGCGCGTCGAGCCATGCTCGCCGGAGCCGAAGGCCAGCCCGGCATCCAGCCGCAGCACGGTGCGGCCATAGGTGACGGGGTTGGGCATGTGGCTGGGCCGGATCAGCACGCGGGCGCCGATCTCCTGCTCGGGGAAGGCCTGCACGGTGCGGGCCAGCCAGCCCTCCGCCTCCACCGGCGCGCGCTTCAGCTCGGGCATCTCGATGCCGGAAAGCGCCGAGGCCAGCACCAGGGCGGGCAGCAGCTCCTCGTCGCCCACGCCGGTCTCGCGTACCGCCTCCAGGCCCCAGGTGTCGGTCGGGTCGTCCTTGAAGTAGCCCACGGTGGGGCAGACGGTCTGCAGCGCCGCCTCGAAATGCGGCACCGCCTCTTCCGGCAGGCCGTCGATGGTCAGGGTTTCCAGGGTCTGGGGATGGCGGCGGTTCATCAGGCCTTTTCCACGAAGCTGTCGAGCACGCGCTTCCGCCCCGCCTTGTCGAATTCGACGTCCAGCTTGTTGTCGTCGGTGCTCACGACACGCCCATAGCCGAATTTCTGATGAAAAACCCGCGTGCCGGGCGGGATGGCGGCATTCTTCGCCGGCCGCTCCGAGACCTCCCAGGCGCCGGCCTCGATGATGCGCGGCTTGCGCGCCACCAGCGGGAACTGCCCGGAGAAGACCGAGGGCGCCGCCATCATGCGGCTGCGCTCGGCCCGCGCGCCGCCCTCCTGCTCGATATGCTCGGGCGGCAGCTCCTCCAGGAAGCGACTGGGGATGGCGCTGCTCCAGTTGGCATAGAGCCGGCGGTTGGCGGCATGGCTGATGATGCAGCGTTTCCGCGCCCGGGTGATGCCGACATAGGCGAGGCGCCGCTCCTCCTCGAGCCCCTTGTCGCCGCTCTCGTCCAGCGAGCGCTGGTGCGGGAACAGCCCCTCCTCCCAGCCGGGGAGGAACACCGTGTCGAACTCCAGCCCCTTGGCGGCGTGCAGCGTCATCAGGCTGACCCGCTCGGCCTCGGGGGCCTGGTCGCTCTCCATCACCAGCGACACGTGCTCGAGGAAGCCGGCGAGCGTCTCGAACTCGCCGAGCGCCCGGATCAGCTCCTTCAGGTTCTCGAGCCGCCCGGGCGCCTCGGGCGACTTGTCCTGCTTCCACATCTCCGTGTAGCCGGATTCCTCCAGCAGGGTGGCGGCCACCACCACATGCCCCTCCCGCCCCAGCCCCTCGCGCCAGCGGGCGAAGCCTTCCAGCAGCTCGCGCAGCGCCTGGCGCGGCTTCGGGCGCAGCGCGCCCATCGCCGTCATCCGGTCCGCCGCCACCAGCAGCGGCACCCCCTCGGCGCGGGCGAGCTGGTGCATGGCGCGCAGCGCCGTGTCGCCCAGCCCACGCTTGGGGGTGTTGACGATGCGCTCGAAGGCGAGGTCGTCCGCCGGCTGCTGCAGCACGCGCAGATAGGCCATGGCGTCGCGGATCTCGGCCCGCTCGTAGAATTTCAGCCCGCCCACCACGCGGTAGGGGATGCCGAGCGTGATCAGCCGCTCCTCGAAGGCGCGGGTCTGCGAGCCGGTGCGGACCAGGATGGCGATCTCGGCGAGGTTGTGCCCCTCCCGCCGCGCGGCCTCGATGCGGCCGCCCACCATGCGGGCCTCCTCCTCCGAATCCCACAGCGAGACGACGCGCACCTTCTCGCCCCGCGAATCCTCCCGCCCCGGCCGCAGCGTCTTGCCCAGGCGGCCGCTGTTGCGGGCGATCAGCCCGGCGGCGGCGCCCAGGATGGGGGTGGTGGAGCGGTAGTTGGATTCGAGGCGCACGATGGTGGCGCCCGGGAAATCCTTCTCGAAGCGGAGGATGTTCTCGATCTCGGCGCCGCGCCAGGAGTAGATCGACTGGTCGTCATCGCCCACGCAGCAGATGTTGCGCTGCGAAGGGTCCTCCCGCTGGGCCAGCAGGCGCAGCCAGAGATACTGCACCAGATTGGTGTCCTGGTACTCGTCCACCAGGATGTAGCGGAAGCGGCGGTGGTAGTCGGCCAGCACGTCCGGGTGGGTGCGCAGGATCTCCACCACATGCAGCATCAGGTCGCCGAAATCGGTGGCGTTCACCTGGCGCAGCCGTTCCTGGTAGGCGGCGTAGAGGCTGCGGGCGCGGTTGTTGGCGAAGTCCGAATCCTCGGCCGGGGTGATGCGGGCCGGGGTGCAGCCGCGGTCCTTCCAGCGCTGGATGACGGCCATCAGCCCCTGCGGCGGCCAGCGCTTCTGGTCCACCCCAGCGGCGTCCATCACCTGCTTCAGCAGGCGCATCTGGTCGTCCGTGTCGAGGATGGTGAAGTTGCTGTCGAGCCCCACCAGCTCGGCATGGCGGCGCAGCATGCGGGCGCAGAGGGCGTGGAAGGTGCCGAGCCACAGCCCCTCCGCCGGCTGGCCGAGGATGGCGGAGACGCGCTCGCGCATCTCGCGCGCCGCCTTGTTGGTGAAGGTGACGGCCAGCACCTGGCTGGGGAAGGCCCGCCGCGTCATCAGGATATGGGCGAAGCGGGTGGTCAGCACCCGCGTCTTGCCGGTGCCGGCGCCGGCCAGCACCAGGAGCGGCCCGTCCACCGTCTCCACGGCGGCGCGCTGCTCGGGGTTCAGCCGGGCCAGGTAGTCGGCGGCGGCGGCGGAGGCGGGCATCGTCGTCATTGGCAGAACCCCACGGAGCCGGCGGCGCAGCGCCGGGCGCCATCGACCCAGAGCGCGCCGTCCAGCGTGGCGGTGCCCAGGTCGGCGCCCGACAGCTCCGCCCCGGTCAGGTCGGCATCGGTCAGGTCGGCGCGGAAGAAGCGGGCGCCGCGCAGGTCGGCCCGCACGAAGCGGGCGCCGGCCAGCCGGGCGCGGGTGAACTCGGCGCCGCGCAGCACGGCGCCGGAGAAGTCGGCTCCTGTGGCATCGGCCGAGGTGAAGCGGGCGGAGGGCGCATCCGCCTTGACCAGCTTCGCCTGCCCCAGACGGGCCCGGGCGAAGCTGGCGTCGCGCAGCACGGCACCGGTCAGGTCCACGCCGTGCAGGTCCTGCCCGTCCTGCAGGCAGCGTCGCCAGTCCACCCCGGGCGCGGGGGCGTCCGTGCAGGCCGCCGCGGCCGGGGCGGCGCCCAGCAGCAGGAGCAGGGGAAGGGCGAGGAGGGGCAGGATTGGCGAGGGCACAGGCTGGATATAGAACGGGTCACGAACGCGGCCAACCTCCGGCCGCTTGCCGGGAGGAGTCACCGCCATTCTCAGCCTGCCGATCCGCGCCCTGGAATGGTCCGCCCGGCAGGGTGGCGTGCTGCTGGCGGTGAGCATCTTCGCCGGCCTGTTCATCCCGCCGCTCGCCGCCGCCCTGCGCGAGGCGGTGACGCCGATCGTGGCGCTGCTGATGACGCTGGTGCTGCTGCGGGTCGATCCGGTGCAGGTGCTGGCCTATCTGCGGCGGCCGCTGCTGGTGGCGGCGCTGCTGGCCTGGCTGCTGCTGGGCTGCCCGCTGCTGGCCTTCGCCGTGACCCAGGCGGTGGGGCTGGACGGGCCGATGGGCGCGGGGCTGGTCATCGTCGCCACCGGCTGCGCCGCCACCTCCTCCCCCGCCTTCGCCCGGCTGGTGGGGCTGGATGGGGAGGTGGCGCTGGTGGCCTCGCTGCTCTCCACCCTGCTGGTGCCCTTCACTGCGCCGCCGCTGGCGCTGGGGCTGCTGGGCATCGACCTCTCCATCACCGTGGCCGGGCTGATGGCGCGGCTGGCGCTGGTGGTGGGGCTGCCGCTGGTGGTCTCGCTGGCTATCCGGCAGATGGCCGGCCCGGCGCGCCTCGCCCGCTGGGGCGGCGCGGTGGATGGCGCGGTGGTGCTGCTGGTGGTGCTCTACGGCTTCGGCGTGATGGATGGGGTGCTGGCGCTGCTGCTGGCCGAGCCGGGGCTGGTGCTGGGCGGCGTGGCCCTGGCCTTCGCCGGCTGCCTCGGCCTGAACCTGGCCACGGCGCTGGTCTTCCGCCCCGCGGGGCGGCGCCTCTCGCTCTCCGCCGGGCTGCTCTCGGGCAACCGCAACATGGCGCTCTACCTGGCGGTGATGCCGGCGAGCACGGAGCCGCGCATCCTGCTGTTCTTCGTGCTCTGCCAGTTCCCGCTCTTCCTCAGCCCCTTCCTGCTGAAGCCGGTCTATGCCCGGCTGGCGCGGCGGGGCTGAAGGCCCCCCACGGGAGGGGGCCTCCGCTCAGGGCGCCGCCGCCACCTTCGGCCGGGCGCCCAGGATATGGGCGATGGCATAGGTCAGGTCGGCGCGGTTGAGGGTGTAGAAGTGGAACTCGTCCACGCCATTGGCCTGCAGCAGCCGCACCTGCTCGGCGGCCAGGGCGGCGGCCACCATGCGGCGGGTGTCCGGGTCGTCGTCCAGCCCCTCGAACAGCTTGCCCATCCAGCCCGGCACGCTGGCGCCGCACATGGCGGAGAATTTGCGCACCTGGTTGAAGTTGGAGACCGGCAGGATGCCCGGCACGATCGGCACGGTGATGCCGGCGGCGAGACAGCGATCGAGGAAGCGCAGGAACACCTCGGTATCGAAGAAATACTGGGTGATGGCGCGGGTGGCGCCGGCGTCGATCTTGCGCTTCAGGTTGTCCAGGTCGTGCTGGGCGGAGCTGGCGGTGGGGTGGGTCTCCGGATAGGCGGCCACCGAGATCTCGAAGTCGCCGACCTTGCGCAGCCCGGCCACCAGGTCGGCGGCGTAGGCGTAGCCATCGGGGTGGGGCACGTAGCCCGCCTCGCCGGCCGGGGCGTCGCCGCGCAGCGCCACGATATGGCGCACGCCATCGGCCCAGTAGCGGCGGGCGACGTCGTCCACCTCGCCGCGGCTGGCGCCGACGCAGGTCAGGTGCGCGGCGGGCGTCAGGCTGGTCTCCCGCACCAGGCGGGCGACGGTGGCGTGGGTGCGCTCCTGCGTGGTGCCGCCGGCGCCGTAGGTGACGGAGACGAAGCGCGGCGCCAGCGGCTCCAGCCGCCGCACGCAGGTCCAGAGCTGCTGCTCCAGCGCCTCGGTGCGGGGCGGGAAGAACTCGAAGGAGAGCGCGGGCGGGGGCAGCTCGGTCGGCACGGGCAGGCCGGCCACGCGCGGGCCGGTCAACCAGCGCTGCAGGGTGCCCGGGGCACCCGTCTGGGAGGAGCCAAGCTGGGCGCCCTGCGGCGCTTCGGGGGCGGCGTGGTCGGCGAAGTGGTTCATGCCTCCCCCATACTGCACCGGGCGATGGAAATGAATGCGGTACACGCACGGGGTTGTTTAAGCCAGCTTGGCCTTTAGATGT